>CAKMZF010000006.1:41352-44933 GCA_929200405.1 uncultured Gammaproteobacteria bacterium
AGGCAGTTATAAAACCTAAATTATAGTCAGTGACAAACAGGAATCTTTGATCGATATGGCAGATGATACTTATAATGAAGATGAAAACGTTGAAAATCTAGCGAATGATGCAGATCAACAAGATAATGACAATGAAAACTATAAGAATAGCGATAATGATAATGACATTCGTATTGAAATAGTTGGCAACCTAGACAGCCTTGATGATCTCCATGACCATCATGAGGAAAGCGATACAGTTGATGAAGTCTACCAGTCCATTGAGACGACTGAAGGCGAGATTGTTGAAGACAACGATGCTAGAGGCATTGCTCTGCCAAATGAGAATTTGCCAGAAGTTATCCCAATTTTGCCATTAACCGAGCGACCATTTTTCCCAAATCAAGCGTTACCGGTGATGATGGATCGAGACACTTGGTCAAAGACCCTTAAGAAAGTTATGGAAAAACCACCCCATCTCGTGGGTTTGGTTTTGGCGGACTCTGATCAACCTAACAAAGCCAACACTAGCGATTTTCATAAGGTCGGTACTGTTTGTCGCATTCACACTATTAATAAAAATGGGGATGATCTACATTTTATAGCGCAGGGCATAAAAAGATTTGAGATTCAGAATTTTGTCTCGGTCAATCAACCTTTTGCGGCTAAAGTTCGCTACCCTGAAATCTCCAAACCGACGCAAACAGAAGAACTTCGCGCCTATAGCATGGCGGTTATCAATACCCTAAAAGAGTTAATGCCCATTAACCCGCTTTACTCAGAAGAGCTAAAGCAATTCGCTGGCCAATTCTCAACTAGCAAACCCTCGGCCTTAGCCGATTTTGCTGCCATGATTACCTCTGCAGAAAAAGAAGAACTACAGGATATTTTATCAACCTTTCCGATTTTGGAGCGTTTAAAGAAAGTTATCGCCCTGCTGAAAAAAGAACTGGAAGTCGCGAAACTGCAAAATAATATCCAAAATCAAGTCAACGAGAAGATGAGCGAGCAACAGCGACAATTCTTCCTGCGCGAGCAGCTCAAAGTTATTCAAAAAGAACTTGGCATCTCCAAAGATGATCGAACTGCTGATATCGAGCGCTTTACCGAAAGACTGAAAAACAAAACCGTGCCTGAAAAAGCACAGCAACGCATAGATGATGAGATCGACAAACTCTCAATTCTTGAAACCGGATCTCCAGAATATGGCGTAACCAGAAATTACTTGGATGTGATTACAGAACTACCTTGGGGGAAAACCAGTAAGGATAAACTAGACCTCAAACGCGCCAGACGTGTATTAGACAAAGGCCACTACGGTCTAGATGATGTTAAAGAACGCATTGTAGAATTCCTTGCTACAGGCAAATTGCGCGGTGAAGTTCGCGGCTCTATCATTCTACTAGTCGGGCCTCCCGGTGTGGGCAAGACCAGTATTGGCAGCTCTATTGCCGATGCTCTAGGCAGAGAGTTTTATCGCTTTAGCGTTGGTGGCATGCGAGATGAAGCTGAAATAAAAGGGCATCGTAGAACCTATATTGGCGCGATGCCTGGCAAATTAATTCAAGCCTTAAATGAAACGCAGACAGAAAACCCCGTGATCATGCTTGATGAGATAGACAAACTCGCCTCCAGCTATCAGGGCGATCCTGCTTCGGCACTGTTAGAAGTACTCGACCCAGAGCAAAATAGCAACTTCCTAGATCACTACCTTGATGTTCGGGTTGATCTCTCAAAAGTGCTATTTGTCTGCACGGCGAATCAAATCGACAGCATACCCAGACCACTTTATGACCGTATGGAAGTCATTAGACTTGCTGGCTATATCACCAAAGAAAAAGTGGAAATAGGTAAGCGTCATCTGTGGCCAAGACTGCTAGAAAGAGCTGGTGCAACCAAGCAACAACTCAAGATCAGCGTTACTGCGCTGCGGAAAATAGCGGAAGGCTATGCCAGAGAAGCAGGTGTGCGCAATATGGAAAAGCAGCTGGCGCGCATCATTCGCAAAAGTGCGGTGAAGCTCGTGGAAAACCTAGACCAAACCATTAGCATTACCCCTAAGGAAGTTGAGAACTATCTCGGCAAGCCGGTTTATACCGAAGACTCATTAACGCAAGGTGTGGGAGTGGTTACAGGTCTTGCATGGACTGCAGCAGGTGGTGCCACCTTAAATATTGAAGTCACCGAAGTTCATCAACGCAACAGCGGCCTGAAACTCTCTGGCCGCCTTGGAGAGACCATGCAAGAGTCGGCTGGCATTGCCCAGAGCTTTACCACAGCCAACCTTGAGCGTTATGGTGCGGATAGCACTTTCTTTGATAAGCGCTTTATTCATTTGCACGTTCCCGAGGGCGCCACCCCTAAAGATGGCCCTTCCGCTGGAGTCACCATGACCACTGCGCTATTGTCTTTGGCGCTCAACAAAAAACCCAAGAAAATCGCCATGACTGGAGAGTTAACCCTTACTGGTCAAGTATTAGCCATCGGTGGAGTGCGTGAAAAACTGGTTGCCTCACGTCGCAATGGCTATAAAACTGTGATATTCCCCGCAGCCAACCAGCGTGACTATGAAGAACTACCAAACTATATTACCGAAGGCATGACGGTATTTTTTGCCAAACATTATGATGATGTAGCTAAAATCATGTTTGATATCACACCAACCAAGAAAGCAAAAAAGAAAGCGAGCACACAGAAATGATACCTAATTGGCGCAGCTACTTAGCCCCAAAGCACTGGACAACATGGCTAGTGGTTGGGCTATTTAAGCTTATTTCTTGGCTTCCTTTCCGCTGGCAAATGAGCCTTGGCAAGCTAATTGGCGCCATTGCACATCGAACCATGAAATCTCGCCGGAAAATAGTCGAGCGAAATCTGGAAATATGCTTTCCAGCGCTTGACGCCTCTGAGCAAGCCGAGCTAGTCAAGCAGCACTTTGACCATCTCGGAAAAATGCTAGTAGAGACCTGTTTGGCATGGTGGGCTAGCGATCAATTCCTATACAGCAAAACAACCTTTCATGGTGTAGAGCATGTACAGACGGCCATCGATAGCGGCAAAGGCATTTTATGCCTAACCGCTCATATGGGCCCAATTGATCTCGGTGGCAGGCTCATCACTAGAGACTGCCCTAGAGCTGCCGCCTCCTATCGCCCAGACTTAAAGAGACCGTTAATTACCGATTGGCTGCATTATGCCAGAACAAATTATAGCGGCATTTCAGCGCTCTCAAGAGATGATATCAAAGGTATGCTACGTCATTTAAAAGCAGGAAATACACTGTGGTATGGGCCAGACCAAGACATTATCGGTGGGTCTTATGTATTTGTGCCTTTTTTCGGCCAGCAAACCAACACCACGATGGCGATATCCAAACTGGCCGGTCGAACCGACTCAGTGATTTTACCCTATCACGCCATTCGCAAAGAAGAGAATGGCGACATCCGCTATGAAATTCACTTTGAAGCCCCTTGGACAGACGCCAAAACCAGTGACGAACTAACCATTGCCACTCGCTATAACGCCATGGTCGAACGCTGGGCCACCGCAAACCCTGCTCAATACTACTGGGTCCATAAACGCTTTAAAACCCGTCCAGAGGG
>CAKMZF010000007.1:0-3154 GCA_929200405.1 uncultured Gammaproteobacteria bacterium
GTTGTGATAACCCCGTCACCGGTTATTTTCGGGATGGCTTTTGCCATACTGATATCACAGATATTGGTGTCCATACGGTTTGTGTGGAAATGACTACTGAATTCTTAGCATTTTCTAAATCACGCGGCAATGACCTCTCAACTCCAAGGCCAGAGTATAACTTTCCCGGCCTTAAAGCGGGAGATCATTGGTGTCTCTGCGCTGCTCGTTGGGCTGAGGCGTTAGAGGTTGGTGTTGCGCCCAGAGTTGATTTAACAGCATGTCACGAGCGCACTCTATTGTTGGTGAGTTTAGCGGATTTAAAAGCGCACAGTCTTTAGTTTTTCACGGCTGATACTTTACTCTATGCAAGATTGTATTAGAGAAACTTCTGTATGTGTAGAGCGGTGAGATGGGCTGTCAGAAAGCAGAGTTTTGTAGCAATAAAAAAGGCTATGTTTTGCAACATAGCCCTTTTAGAATTTGGCTCCCGAGGACGGGCTCGAACCGCCGACCCAGTGATTAACAGTCACTTGCTCTACCGACTGAGCTACTCGGGAATAGGTGCGCAGAATACCGACCAAAGCGTGGAGTGTCAATACTAGAGTTCATCAAAATAGCAAAAAAATGATCTATTTCTATCGTTCAATTTTAGCGCGTCTTTTAAGTTAAAATTAATGACGCTGTGCTATCCAAGAATGACAAAAATATTAATTGAATGATCAATCATTTATGGCGATATTGTAGTGTTTTTTACTTCTGCATCGAATTTTAAAATTGTGAGAACTGTTTTGAGAACTGCTATAATGCGCGTTCAATTTTTCTTTAAGGTAGCCGAATGGAATCGGTCTTAGATATTTTTCATGCCATTATGCAATGGGCATCTGATAACGCTAGTCTATTAAGTTTGTTGGCATGGCTGTCATTATTACTGTTAGTGATGTCAGTGTTTCTATTACCGTTGTATATCAATAATATGCCAGCAGATTACTTCACTAATGCGTCATATCATTTATCAGACTCTATTCTAGAACATCCAATACGTAATGCCTTGGGCGTTGTGATTATTTTTTTTGGGATATTAATGTTGGTATTGCCGGGGCAGGGAATTGCGGCAATTATCGTCGGTTTTATGCTAATGAAGTTTCCGGGTAAGCATGCACTGATGTTGCAATTTGTGAGAAAGAAATCAGTCTTGTCAGCATTGAACTGGGTCAGGCGACAGGGAAAGCAGGCGGAGTTCACTTTATAATTGTGATTCGGTTGTTAGTTTAACGGATATCGCTTTATCCCATTTATTTAACTGTTAGGAGAAATAATGCGTTATGTTCATACAATGGTTCGAGTCAAAGATTTGGACGCCTCTTTACACTTTTATAGAGACTTACTGGGGTTAATTGAAGTGGATCGCATGGAGAATGAAAAAGGTCGATTTACATTGGTTTTTCTATCTGCACCGGATGATCTGGAGACCGCCAAGCAGACCAAAGCACCTTTGATTGAGCTGACTTATAACTGGGATCCAGAAGACTATGATGATGGTCGTAACTTTGGACACCTTGCTTATAAAGTGATGGATATATATGACTTGTGCCAGCGATTAATGGATGGTGGAGTTGTGATTAATAGACCACCACATGATGGGCACATGGCGTTTGTTCGCTCCCCGGATGGTATTTCTATCGAAATTATTCAAGATAAACTGGCTGATGGTAGCACGTCGCTGCCACCACAAGAGCCTTGGGTTGGTATGAAAAACACCGGCTCTTGGTAGGGCATTATAGCATTAGGTAATCAGCAATGCTGGCTGCCTAATGGATTAATAAAGTGTGAGATATTCGTTAATTTCCCAATCCGTTACATGTTGACGGAAGCGGTTAATCTCATGGCTTTTTACGGCATTATAGAGCTTAGTGAATGCTGGAGAGAGTTCATGGTTAAAGAGTGTATTGCTGTTAAAAGCATGCAATGCTTGTTCTAAGCACGGTGGTAGAGATCGCCAGTGATCTTCATCCTCTGCTGGAGATGCAGAAGGTGCTATGGCTGTGTTCTGTTGTTTAATACCATCAAGTCCGGAGATAAGTAAACCCGCGGCTAGTAAATAGGGATTGGACATTGCTGAAGCTAGTCTTAGCTCAATATGAGTGGACTCATCATTATCGCACTTACCGCGTATCAGCGCAGAGCGGTCTTCAATGCCCCATGAAATATTACTGGGTGCAAAGGTATGTGGTTTCAAGCGATGATAGCAGTTGATAGTAGGGCAGGCTAAAGCGGTTAATGCCTCTGCATTTTCTAATGTGCCGCCAATAAACTGTTGGGCGACGGTTGATAGACCATTGGCCTGCGTTGTATCCCAAAAAGTATTATTGCCAGAAGCAGTTTCTAAAAGACTTAAATGTAAATGACAGCCTGAGCCAGCTTTATCAGTAGCCGGTTTGCTCATAAAACTGGCTACTAAACCATGTTGCGCCGCAACTTCTTTCACGATAGATTTAAATCGAAAAGCCCGATCCGCTGCGGTAATACCGGTAGCAGGTGCGTAGTTTATTTCAAACTGGCTACCCGCATATTCAGCATTGTGGGTGATTACCGGAATGCCTGCATCTATTAGCGCGTTTAAAATCGCATCTATTGCTGGATGACTTTCATTCCTTTGGGTATTAAAAATATGCAACCCATCAAACAGCGGTGCTAATGTCTCTTGATCGTATAGATAAAACTCATACTCATGACCTAGTAAAACGGTATAACCACTATTATGTGCTTTCGCTAAGGTGGTTTGCAATATGTGACGTGGTGATGCGGCTAGTGGGGCTAAATTGCTATCATAGAGATCACAGATTACCGCAGCGGTATTTGGCTTATATGGCAATATGTATAGCGTAGAGGCATCAGGAACAATGCGCATATCTGCATAGCTGATTTCTTCATTGAGTCCGGTATTGCTAACAACCTCACTTGCCGTGTCTAGCCCTAAAGTGCCACCATAGACATTGAGTCCTTTATGCCAATATCTGATTGCCTGTTCTAACGGAACTAATTTACTGCGAGCAATACCATGAAGATCTGCAAACTCAAACCGAATGAATTTAACTGCTTGATCTTGGAGTCGTGCTTTTATTGAATCGAAAGTTTGAGAACTGGAATTTATAGACGTCATTGTAATCTTTTT
>CAKMZF010000007.1:3254-40531 GCA_929200405.1 uncultured Gammaproteobacteria bacterium
ATTTCAATGGTTTAATTTTGGTGGAAAAACTCAGCATAGTTAAGAACTGCCTGTAATAACTAGAGATTTAGTGTGAAGAAATCGGTTACTCACAATGTTATCCACAGTCTTTGTGAGTAAGTGTTTTTCTGAATCGCCAGCTCAGTGGGGTTATTTAGAATATCAGTGGAAAAGGCTCATTTGCTTTACAAGAAGCTGGTTTGTTATGAGACTTAGACCAGAATGCCACGATTACGAATGACTTGCCGCAATGCAAAAGTGGTTTGCACGCGATTGACATGCGGCAGCTGAGTGAGTTCATGGGCATGAATCTGCTCAAACGCTTTAAGATCTTTGCAGACGACACGAACTAAGTAATCAGATTGGCCAGCAAGCAAGAAGCAGTCTTGAACATTTGGAAGATTTTTAATCGCCTTTTCAAATGCTTCTAGGTGTGGATGGTCTTGACTATCTAAAGTAATGAAAACAAATGCCTGCATGGTCTTTTCAAAAAATTCATGGTCTAACACTGCCCTATATCGTTTGATAATGCCTGCTTGCTCTAGTAATTGCACACGTCTAGCGGTGGCGCTAGGTGATAGGTTAACCATCTCTGCTAGCTCTTGGTTGGTTAGTTTGCCGTTTTGTTGCAGGGCATTGAGCAAAGTTCTATCTTTGCTGTCTAAAGATTCTAAGTTCATAAGAAATACTACGAATAAATATATTAAGATTAGAAAATATACCCAAGTATTCTATGTAATGCAAAGATAAATGGTAAGAAATTTTGAATGTTTCCTATTAAACTGTGTTCTGGTTAAGTTGAATCTACATTAAACGAATGAGTGGTATGTAGCAGCTTGAATTGGCCTAGAAAATGAACAAAAAATCTTACTCGACTGCATCAGCAATATTTTGTCAGTGGAGTTAACCATCTTCGGAGTATTAGTATGAAAATAGGTGTCCCTAAAGAGATTAAACCACAAGAGTTTAGAGTTGGCTTAACACCAGAGTCGGCTAGTGCGCTTATAGCGCAGGGCCATGAGGTGAGCATTGAAACCAATGCGGGAATGGGTATTGGGGTGACAGACGCAGACTATGAGGCAGTAGGTGCCAAAATAGCAGCATCAGCAGCAGATATATTTGACCAAAATGAGATGATAATTAAGGTTAAAGAACCACAGCCACCTGAGATTGCTATGCTAAAGCCATCTCATCTGCTATACACTTATTTACATCTGGCGCCAGACCCAGAGCAAACCAAAGGTCTTGTAGATAGTGGTTGTGTGGCTATCGCCTATGAGACTATCACTGATAATAAAGGTGCATTACCTCTTTTGAAACCGATGAGTGAAGTAGCAGGTCGTTTGTCTATTCAAGCCGGTGCTAACTTCTTGCAAAAAGCCAATGGTGGACGAGGCATTTTATTAGGTGGTGTTCCCGGTGTTAAGCCTGCCAATGTTGTTGTACTAGGCGGTGGTATAGCGGGTACGCATGCAGCGGAAATGGCTGTCGGTTTGCGTGCGAATGTCAGTGTTTTTGATATTAATGTGAATCGTTTGGCTGAGTTAGATCGTGAGTTCCGTGGCAGCATTCAGACGGTTTATTCCACGCAAGCAGCGTTAGAAGCTGCCTTGGCCGAAGCAGACTTGGTTATTGGAGCAGTGTTGGTGCAAGGCGCTAAAGCGCCACACTTAGTAAAAGCAAGTGATTTGAAGAATATGAAAGACGGTGCTGTGATGGTTGATATCGCTATCGACCAAGGTGGTTGTTTTGAAACTTCAAAAGCCACTACCCATGCAGAGCCGGTTTACACCATTGATGGCGTTGTGCATTATTGTGTAGCGAATATGCCAGGTGCGGTTCCTTATACTTCCACTTATGCATTGAATGCCGCAACCTTGCCGCACGCTATCGCTTTGGCAAACAAGGGTTGGGAAAAAGCGACTGCGGATAATGAGCATCTTGCCAATGGCTTAAATGTTATCAAGGGTAAAGTAGTGCATCCAGCCGTGTTAGATGCATTGCCTGAGTTTGCTTAATTTTACTTACTGAGAAAGTAAATACGAATAAAAAAAGCGCCTTAACGGCGCTTTTTTTTTGGGTTGCATTTTAGGTCTTGCAAGCTCAGGAATTTGTCTTTAGAGAATATTCTTTATGAGGAACTTTCCAGAAGATTCCATTTTGTCACTGGGCTTTTCTGGCATAAAGTTATCATTATTTTTAGGTGCATTCTCGGTGGTGATAAATAATTTACCATCCTGTGCCAAGGCTTGTTGATAGAACGGCTTTAGCTGTAAAATCGATTTACTACCATCAACTGGTACTTTGGCAATTGGGATCATGCCAGCATCACTTTCCACCCATAATATACAGACCTGATTTTTATTGGGATTAGGCAGTGCTTTGGTGTTATTGATGACGAGTTCTGACATATCAGAACTGGCTTGCAATAACCACATTGGTTCAGCTTCCTGACTCTGCAAAACGGCGGTGTAGGGCATGGTTGATTGGTCAGCCGCGGTATCTATGGCTTTGGGGTAAATAACCAAAGCAAATAATCCTGCCGCAAGTAGGCCATTAGCGCCAGCAAGCCAAGGCATTATTTTGCTCCAGAGACTCTTTTCTTTCTCTGTACTATCCGTTGTTTTCTGGCTTGAGGTTCTCTGGTGAATATTTTGCCAAATCGCTTTTGGCGGTGTTTTTTCTGGAGCTAATAAATACAGTTTGTTCGCGATTTCTTCAGCTTCTAAATAGGCATTTCTAGCAGCTGGTGAAACTGCCATTGCATCTTCAAAATCAGTGGCTGATTTTGAGTCTATATTTCCTAGGAGATGATCAAAAGCCATTTCTTCAATAGTGATTTTATTGGCTTCATGGGGTCCACTCTCTAACGTTTGCTCTAGAGTATCTTCGGTGAATGATTTATCTGATTGGTTTGTCATTTATAGTTTGGCTCAAGTCTTTAATATCAGCAGAATGCAGTTTATATCTTTATATCTGGTCTGTTTTTTCAGCTTTTAATCGTATTGTTCTAGGCATATTTTGAGTTTGGACAACCCTCGTCTAACCCATGATTTTATTGTACCAAGAGGAGTATCCAGTTTGGCAGCAATTTCATCGTGAGATAGGCCTTGATAAAATGACAGCAGAACTGAGCGCTGTTGATCTTCAGATAAGGTGCTTAAGCAGGCTTTAAGTTGCAATGCTTCATCATGTCTTATCGAGTCCTCCAGCGGGCTTATGCTGTCTTGATCGATTATGTCGATCATCTCATCAATAGGCGTGTCATCAACTTTGATTTTTTGCTTTCGCAAAGTATCTATACCTTGGTTTCGAACGATGGTGATCATCCATGTCATAGGCTTGGCTAAATGTGGTCGATAGCCATCTGCGCGATTCCATATTTTTATGTACGCTTCTTGAACGACTTCAGATGCAATCGATTCATCATTAACTACACGGTAGGCAAAACCAAATAAAGCCCCTGATGTTAGTTGATAAAGTTCGGCAAAAGATGGCTCGTGTTGCAAGGCGACTTTTGCGAGCAAGTGCACTAAATGTGCTTGCTTGGCGTCTTGAGTTTTTTCCTCAGAGCTGGTCTTTGGAGTATGTGAAGGGGTAGGGTTCATTGTCTAAAGTCGCTTTTGAATAAGCTGTAGGTATTGTGAGTCATCTAATTGGTTGGGATTAGCTTGCGCTAGAATCATCATTTCGTATAAGGCATCCATCATTAAATGTTCTGCTTCATGTGGATTTTTTTGTTTTTCGCAAGCTTTCTGGTACAAGGATAAAATTCCCAGAGGCTGGTTCATACTGACCTGCTCACGGATAGCCAGATGTAAGCTAAGATGCATAAAAGCCTGCTGAGTCATCTCGGCGTCTCCACGATTGTCATGATCAATGTTTTTAATCATGGGCTGATATTCGGGGTGCAGGGTAATTAGTTCGGTAATTAAACTCTCAAGTTTCTCAAGCTTTTCATTGGCTTGATGCTTGCGCCATGCCTCTCGAAAAACGTGTCGCATTTCTTGGCGATCTTGAGAATAAAGCATGAATGCACCTTTTGAGAGATATAGAAAAGATATATTTTAGACCAAACAATTCATATAAGCTAGGCAGATGACAGTTTAGGAGTCCGTTATGTAAGAACGGTATTATAACTTGGAGTTCTGGCTAGAATGTCTTTTCTTTAAATTCACAGAGATGAGAGATAGCGCATTCCTGACACTTGGGCTTACGGGCTAAGCAGGTATAGCGGCCATGCAAGATTAACCAATGATGTGCGTCGACAAGAAAAGGTTTTGGGACAAATTTAAGCAGGTTTTTTTCGACAGCGAGCACGTTTTTTCCAGGTGCAATCTTGGTGCGGTTGCTTACTCGGAAAATATGTGTGTCTACCGCCATAGTAGGCATGCCAAAAGCTGTATTTAATACTACATTGGCGGTTTTTCTACCCACCCCAGATAGCGCTTCAAGTGCTTCTCTGGTATTCGGTACTTCGCTATTGTGCTCAGCGATCAATGCCTTGCAAGTTTTAATCACATTTTCGGCTTTGGTATTAAACAGACCGATTGTACGGATATATGGCTTTAAACCTTCCACATCTAGCGCAGCAATAGCCTCAGGAGTATTGGCAATAGGGTAGAGTTTACGAGTGGCTTTGTTGACGCTGATATCAGTTGCTTGCGCAGAGAGAATGACAGCAATTAGCAGCTCGAATGGATTGCTATATTCTAGCTCCGTTCTAGGCTTGGGGTTTATCTTTTGAAAGGTTTCAAAGATTGCGTAACGTTTGGTAGCGTTCATAATCGTGTTAAAGCATTGTGTCAAAATCTGCCAAAGGCAATCCAGCTGATTACCGAGAAAAATAATAACCCAGCGGCAGCCAATAAGAAGCACAGCAAAATAACGAGCTTTACCCATAGCGGAATTAAACGAAATTTTACGATAAAGCGCTCGCTAAATTGCATCGTGGGTAAAGCCTCAGTTGATAAACGTTTCAGTTGGGTATTTTGTTTAGGAGAAACTCTATCAGGGCTTTCTGTGCGTGCAGTCTATTCTCTGCTTGCTGAAAAACGCTGCTTTGAGTGCTTTCCATTACTTCATCGGTGACTTCTTCGCCGCGATAAGCAGGTAGACAATGCAGGAAAGTGGCATTGTTATCTGCAAGCTCCATCATGGTGCTATCTACTAGATAGTCGCGGAATATCTCTCGGCGCTGTGCTTTTTCATCTTCTTGGCCCATGCTGATCCAAGTGTCAGTGGTGACAATATCCACATTTTGACAGGCAAGCTTGGCGTCGGTTGTTAGCATCACTTTATTGCCAGCTTTTTGAATGAGCTCTTGATCGGGTTGATGTGTCTTAGGTGTCGCGATGTTTAACTGAAAGCCTAATTGAATACAAGCTGCGAGATAACTATTGCACATATTATTGCCATCACCAATCCAAGCAACGCTAATTTCTTCAAAAGGCTTATCGCATTGTTGGCGTATAGTTTGCAGGTCAGCAAGTAGCTGACAGGGGTGATTATAGTCTGTTAGCGCATTGATAACTGGCACAGAGGAGAAGGCTGCCAATTCTTCGACGGTAGCATGCGCAAAAGTTCTGATCATTATAACATCAACCATGCTTGAGATAACCCGCGCAGAGTCACAGATAGGTTCGCCACGCCCGAGTTGAGTCGAATCAGATGAGAGAAATAACGCATGTCCCCCTAATTCCGCCATGCCTGCCTCAAAAGAGACTCTGGTGCGAGTAGAGGACTTCTCAAAAATCATCGCCATATTTTTATAGACGCAGGTACGTTCTAACGTCCCTTGTTCTCTTTGCTGTTTTAAAATATCGGCTCTATCTAAGATTTGAATAATCTCAGCTGCCGATAAATCAAATAGTGAAAGAAAGTGGCGAACCGTAGCGGTACGTTGATTGGTATCTGCTTTAGTCGTTGATAAAGAAGTCATAAGCGTAGCTCAGTAGATCGAAAAACCACCCACTTTAGCCAAAATATAATTACCTCGCAAGACTTTATTATTGTCTGATATGTTATTAATAAGGAGAGAATGCTTTGATTGAGTGAATTAAGCTTATTAAGTGATTAAATATTCGGTTGAGTCTGCTATCGAATAGTGAGTTTACTATGAATGAGCGTCACAGAATTGAATGAGCTAGGTATTGATTGTAAGAGCAGTAGCTTGCTGGTCTACACTAGGAGGTGCTTCCTGTCGCCTGGGTCGGTAGAGATGCGCCAGAATTTCGTTTGTCCGTAGACTCATTTAAGGTAATTAAATTGTTGTATTCCTTATGGGGAGTACTGGTAATTGTTGTATCACTGTCTACTAATGCTGGAGAAGGGCATCCAAAATAAAACCCTTGATAGTAATCACATCCTGCCATAATGGCTTGTTGATGCTGGCCAGTGCTTTCAATACCCTCAGCGACGACTGTTTTTCCTAGAGCATGTAACATATTGATGATGGCATCAAACATGGCGCTTGCATTGATTTCAGAGCTATCTTTTTGCTGAAATTTCTTGTCTAGCTTAACGATATCAACTGGTAGGTCTGAGAGTAGAGAAAGTGATGAGTAGCCAGTGCCAAAGTCATCTAACGCTATGGTAAAGCCGAGACCTTTTAATCTCTTGAGCGCAATTAGTGTATCAACGCCTCCTAAGAAGGCATCTTCTGTCACTTCAATGATAATTTGTGCGCTAAAGTCCACCAGTGGCTCAATGAGTTTGTCTAAATTACTCAGCAAGAGTTGCGATCTAGACAGGTTTAAACTCAATCGAACTGGTTTATTATTTTGTAATTTTTGAACAGCGTTTAATGCAAACTCTACTGTGAACTCAGCTATATTGCCCATCAAGCCAGATTCTTCGGCAATACTTAGGAAATCACCAGGTAAAATAGTTTCGCCATTGTTGGTCTCTAACCGCAGCAATAACTCATAAAAAATAACTTCTTTGTGAGTGTTGACCACTGGCTGCCAATAATAAGTAAAACTTTTATCGAGCAAAGCTTGTCTAAAGACATCGCCTGTCATTAGCCACTTGTTGGCTTCATGCTCAAATTGAGGCACATAGCTCATTGCTTGATTTCGACCGGCGCGCTTAGCTTGGTAGAGAGCCAAATCTGCATTTCTTAATAATAATTCAGTCGTTTCTCCATCTTTTGGCCATGTGGCAACCCCAATACTGGTAGCGAGATAAAAATGGCGACCTTTGATATTCAGTGGGTTTTTGAGGAGTGCATAAATGATATTGATTAGCTCATCTATTTGTTCAACTGAGTCTGTTACCATCACAAACTCATCGCCTCCAAATCTACCCAATAGGCTCCCTTTAGGTAGTTCTTTGCTAAGCGCACTGGAAAAGTCGATTAAGACCTGATCGCCAGCAGTATGTCCGTATACATCATTAATGCGTTTGAAGTTATCCAAATCCACAAATAGCACACCGAACTTTCCATTTTCACTGCGCTTCTTGCGGATTTTGTCATAGATCACATCTTCGGTAGCTACACGGTTAGGTAGCCCTGTTAATACATCTAGGCTAGCCATGCGTTTGAGGCGCAACTGCGTTTGATGCTCAACGGTAATGTCTTTCATAAAAGCGAGGTAAAAACTACTGCTATCCTCAAATACAGAAGAGAATAGCACACGGCGAATTTGCCCGCTCTGAGTGCGAATTTCTAAGGTTACATCAGAAACCGATTGTCCTGTTTTTTGCTGTGATAATATGAAATCCCAGCGATGCAAATAATCTTCGGTGATAAAGTCGGTAAAAGGTTGGCTTTTAATATAAGCGATATCAGTATCTAGAAACGCCAAAAATTGGTGGCTGGCTTGCAGCACACCACCTTGTTTATCAATTAACAGCAATAATGCAGGGGAGTCTTCGTAAAAGCGTTGATGACGCTTGGCGAGCATCTCTAAGTCATACATCTGCTGACGGACTTTTTCCATCATTTTTAAATAGCCACTCTGCAAACTACGTATTTCTCTCGGAATGGTTTTTAAATTACTTAAAGGATGCCTTTGGGTGAAATTTTCAATGCCTTCTTCAACTACTTTGAGTGGTTTCACAATACTAAAAGCAAGATATCGATAGACAAATATTGTAATCAATAACAGGAAAGATAGTGAGAATGTGATTAATGGTCTAGAGAGGGATTTTAAGCTAGTTGAGACCTCTTGAAATTCTAACCAAGCAACCAGTTCTCCCACGTCGGTTGCTATGTCATCTTCTGAAACTAATTTGAAAGTGGAGGGTGGTAGAGCTGGTAATTCTTCAGATTCTGAATATCTGCCTATTTCTTGACCAAGCTTATTGCGAATAACAACCGCTGAAATATCTTTGGATTGTCCTATGAGCTCAACCAAATCTTGTATGCCCATATAGTCATATTCTTGCAATAATCTACTAGAAATTTGGCTATAACCGGTAATTTCTTTGTTTACTGAAAGTTGATGTTGCTTGTGGAGCTGAGCATTAGTGTAGAAAGTAATTACAATGCCAAAGCATAGTGCAGAAGTAATGGTAATAATACCAACAACGATAACAATTTGAATGCGTAGAGAAGACAAATTTTGAGAAATAAATTTGCCAAATTTTGTATCAAAAAGCTTATTCCAACCGAGCTTGTGGCTTTTTGAAGAGTTGAGTTTTTTTGAGACAAAATCAGTCATTATATTCGGTGTTTTAAAATTATTTTCTTAAAATTCTAATCTGCTAGTTAACATTATTGGTCTTCTAGTTGCCATAATCGACAGAAATTTGATAAAACTCTTTAAATTAAACAGTAATACGGGCGGTTGTTTTGATTAAAGAAAATTAATGCGGAAATTGGTATCTTTAAAGATAGCATTTTTGCTATTTCACCGCAAATCGATAGATTCTTTGATCATTTGAGTAAATTGCAAAAAAAAGAGATGATGCTTGAAAAGTGATCGATATTAATCTTTTTTTTAAAAAAGGCAGGCAGATATGCATGATTTAGATTATATTATTGATTAGAGATGTGAGAGCTGTTTTTCTGCTTGTTCATAACCAAAAGTGATTAGTTCATCTGCTTTATCAAAATCCATGATTTTGCAACGGTTACTGGGAATGTTGATAATGACGTCAACGGGATGTTGAGATAATCTTAAATTCGCAGAATTATTTTGCATCGCATCAATGGTTTTATTCATAACATCGTAGGCAGCCCAATCAAATTTGCCGATGGATTTCATAGATGTTTGGATATCGTCTACAAAATTGCTGATTTTTGCAGTAAAAGTATTTGAGTTGTTGTGATTTTTGTGAGTATCTTTGATAGATGAAGGAGCTTGAATTTCTGGTATGCCACACAAGTTAACAGCTATCAAATAATCAGAAGGTTCATTAATTAACGGCTCAACGGGCACAGGGTTCACAAGCCCACCATCTACGACGGTATGGCCTTGAATCTTATGTGGGGTGAAAATCAGAGGGAGTGAAATTGAGGCACGTATTGCCTGAAATAAATTACCGCTATTAATGCGAACCTCTTGAAGCGTATCGATATCGGTGGCGATCGCGGTATAAGGAATGCTGAGCTCTTCGATATTTTTTTTCCCAACAACTTTCTCTAAAGTGTTGATGATCTTATCGCCTTTGAACATACCATCTTGTTTCCAAGACATGTCTAGTAGAGTGAGCATGTCGCTACTGCGTATTGCTCTGGCCCATTTTTCTAGCTCATCTAATTTACCTGCCGCATATATGCCGCCGACTAAAGAGCCGATGGAGCAGCCAGCGATGCTTTGAATTTCAAAATTATGCGCTTCTAACCAACGAATAATACCTATATGAGTTAGACCGCGTGCACCACCGCTTCCAAGAGAGAGGGAGACGGTTTTTTTAGAGGCGTTTTGCATATTTGGTGCCTAAGTAGAGATGAGTAGTGTCTTTTGAAACAAGAGCGAGAAGAGATGTAAAAAGCCCTGCTAAACAGGGCTTTTCGTCATTAAGCGTAATTGCTATTCACAAAATCCCAGTTAACAATCTTCCAAAACATGTCTACATAGCTTGGACGTGCATTGCGGTAATCCACATAGTACGCATGTTCCCAAACATCAATTGTTAGTAACGGAGTTTTGTCAGAGGTTAGTGGGCAGCCTGCGTTGGTGGTGTTGAAGATCTCAATTGACCCATCACTATTTTTTACCAACCAAGTCCAGCCAGAACCAAAGTTGCCAATAGCAGTTTTTGAGAACTCAGCTTTGAAAGTTTCAAAGTCACCCCATTTGGCATTGATTGCTTCTGCGATAGCGCCGGTTGCCGCGCCGCCACCGTTTGGAGACATGCAGTTCCAGTAAAAAGTGTGGTTCCACACCTGTGCCGCATTATTAAAAAGGCCACCGTCACTGCTGAGAATGATTTCCTCAAGTGACTTGCTTTCATTGTCTGTGTCAGCAACCAAATTATTTAAATTTGTGACATAGGCCTGATGATGTTTGCCATGATGATAATCAAAAGTTTCGGCTGAGATATGCGGCGCTAGCGCATCTTTTGCAAATGGTAGGGCAGGTAGTTCAAAAGCCATTGGATTCTCCTAGTAGGTTTGTTCGATTCAAAAATGTTAGTAAAGAAGTACTCTGTAACGTTTCGGTGTTCGCAGTGATAAACACAATAACAAATTAACAGAGTGTATTGTATTACCTCGGTCAGGAATTATACAGTATTCAATATCTAGTGAAATGTAGCGTATACTTACTCTTGAAATAGAGATATTTATCCCGATTAGATAATATCAAGTTATCACTCATAAATTAAGGTTAAAAAATGAGCCAAGCAGATATAGATCCTACAATATTAAATGACATAAAAGGTCATATTGAAAAAAGCAAAGTCGTTCTTTTTATGAAGGGCACCCCACAGTTTCCAATGTGTGGCTTTTCATCACAGGCGGTTCAAGCATTGAATCTATCGGGATGTCAGGAATTTCATTCGGTCAATGTGTTGGAGAATCCAGATATTAGAGCCAATCTTCCTGTTTATGCTGAGTGGCCTACATTTCCACAGTTATGGGTCGATAATGAACTTGTTGGTGGGTGCGATATTATCGTGCAGATGTATAACGATGGTAGCCTAAAATCTGCTCTTAGTATCGAAGCCGACGCCTAAGTTAGCGGCTATATCAAGGTTAATCGATGATATCTTCTGTGGTCATTACGGCTGTAATGGCCAGCCGCCAAGTTCTTTGTAACGGTTGACTATCTTGCAAAATAGCTCAGCTGTTTTGCGGGCATCATAAAGCGCAGAGTGCGCTTCTCTGCCATCCCACTCTATCTCCGCGGCAGCGATGCCTCTGGCAAGCACTGTCTGTCCATAGGTAAGAGCTGATAGGGACGCGGTATCGAGTGAGCTAAATGGGTGAAATGGGTTTCGTTTGATTCCGGTGCGTTCAACAGCCGCATTTAAAAATTGCAGATCAAAGAAAGAATTGTGACCAATCAGTATTGAACGGGTGCAGGCCTGCTTTTTTTGCTCTTGGCGAATCATGCTAAATATGTTGCCTAGGGCATCTCGCTCATCTACGGCTGCTCGAAGCGGACTGTCTGGTTTAATGCCATTTATCTCCAAAGACTTTGGGTCTATATTGGCACCCTCAAAAGCATTGACGTGATAGCGCTTGTGTTCGCCAACCTCAAGTAAACCTTTATCATTCATTACTAGCATAACTGCAGCAATTTCTAAAAGCGCATCAGTCCTGGGGTTTAGGCCACCGGTTTCCACGTCTACTACCACGGGTAAATAGCCTCGGAAACGCTGAGACATCAGGGTTTTTTCAACTTCATCAATATTCTCTGCGGTGTTAATGTCAGAATCACTAAAGGTTTGCTGTTCGCTCATAAATCCGTATCTGATGGGAAAGTGTTTGGGTTGGATAGCCTAGCTAAATCATATGCGATATACAAGTTATAAATACAGCCTCTTAGTCGTTAGTGCTGAAAATTGTTGGGGAACCATAGTGTTAGTTGAGCAAACTCTCTCTCCAGAGTGCCACTTTTTGCGCTAAGCGAAATTTGGCATTGGCAGGGCTGCTGGAGGTCAGCGGTACAATTTGCAGCGGCTGAGCGTCTAACTGAGGCAGGGTATGCTTGGTAAACAACCGCTGCGCCATACCGCCATTGCAGCCAATTTTTTGCACAGTAGGGAAGTCTGATAATAATTTTGGAATGTCATTTATGCGAATCGAGTCTTTAATAATATTAGCATCTAAGCTGCCTTGGCGTTGGCAGCTGCCTATGACATCCCAAAGAATAACCCCTTTTTTGAGTAGACTCAGGCAGCGGGCTTCATAAGATTGATTTGCTGCAAAATCGAATAATTCGGCAGTAATAGGCCAGAAGTGGTTTTGTGGGTGGGCATAATATTGTTGCTGGCCGAGAGAGCTAACAGATGGCATGGAGCCTAATATTAGCCAGCGTGGGTTGGGCTGTATAGCGGAGTCTACTAATGGCGCCAAACCCGTGAGTTGCGTAACTTTTGACACCATTAAGTTCTAGCTTTATTTAAAAGCGGTTAGACTTTTTCGCCAGCCAAGAACATCCAAGTCTCAACCACGGTATCAGGGTTCAGTGACACAGAGGTTATGCCTTGTTCAATCAACCAATGTGCTAATTCTGGATGATCAGAAGGTCCTTGACCACAGATGCCAACGTATTTACCTGCTTTGTTGCAAGCAGTGATTGCCATTTCTAAGAACTTCTTCACCGCAGGGTTTCTTTCATCAAACAGGTGCGCGATTAAACCGGAGTCTCTGTCTAAACCGAGAGACAGCTGAGTTAAGTCGTTAGACCCGATAGAGAAGCCATCGAAGTGCTCAAGAAACTCATCGGCCAGAACTGCATTTGAGGGTAACTCGCACATCATAATAATTCGCAGCCCATCTTTGCCGCGTTCTAGACCATTCTCTTTGAGTATTTCTATAACCCCTGCGGCTTCTTCTAGAGTGCGGACAAATGGAATCATTAGCTCGACATTAGTTAGCCCCATTTCATTGCGAACTTTTTTGATGGCGGCACACTCAAGATCAAAGCACTCACGAAAATCAGCAGACAAGTAGCGTGATGCACCTCGATAGCCAATCATTGGGTTTTCTTCGTGCGGTTCAAATAAATCGCCACCAATTAGATTGGCATACTCGTTAGATTTAAAATCTGACATGCGAACAATTACTGGTTTTGGTGAAAAAGCAGCAGCAAGCGTGGAAACACCTTCGGCGATTTTATCAATATAAAAGTCTACAGGGCTACTATAGCCTGCCATTTGCAGGTCAATGCTTTGACGAACATCGACAGGCATTTTGTCGTATTCTAATAAGGCACGCGGGTGAACGCCAATCATTCTGTTAATGATAAATTCCAGTCTTGCAAGACCAATACCGGCATTGGGTAATTGGGCAAAATCAAAAGCACGATCAGGGTTACCGACATTCATGGCGATTTTAAAGGGCACCTCTGGCATCTTATCCAATTCAATATTCTTGATTTCAAAGTCAATTAACCCCTCATAAGCAAAACCAGTATCTCCCTCGGCACAGCTGATAGTGACATCGGTATTGTTTGGAATGGTATGAGTAGCAGTGCCGCAGCCGACGACAGCTGGTATGCCTAATTCACGTGCGATAATTGCGGCATGGCAAGTGCGACCACCACGATTGGTTACAATAGCTGCTGCCCGCTTCATGATTGGCTCCCAGTCTGGGTCAGTCATATCAGTAACTAGAACATCTCCAGGTTCTACCTGGTGCATTTGGCTAAGGTCACTTATTACCCGCGTGCGTCCTGAACCTACTTTTTGACCTATTGCACGGCCTTCGGAAAGTATAGTTCTACCGTTAGTGCTAAGAGAGTAGCGTTGAATAGACTGGGCATTACTGCGCGACTTAACCGTTTCTGGGCGTGCTTGCAAGATGTAAATTTTGCCGTCGTTGCCATCTTTGCCCCACTCAATATCCATTGGGCGCTGATAATGCTTCTCAATAATTAACGCCTGTTTGGCAAGCTCGGTAATATCGTCGTCAGTCAATGAGAATTGCTGGCGCAGTGCTTCTGGTACGGGTTCAATCTTGACGCGCTCGGCACCATCGCTGTAAACCATTTGCTGTGATTTTGAGCCAATAGTGCGACGAATAACGGCAGGGCGACCGGCAGCTAGGGTTGGCTTATGCACATAAAACTCATCAGGATTTACAGCGCCCTGAACCACCATTTCTCCTAAGCCGTAAGAGGAGGTGATAAAGACCGCATCTCTAAAGCCAGATTCAGTATCTAGGGTAAACATAACGCCAGAGGCACCGATATCACTGCGAACCATGCGTTGGATGCCAGCGGAAAGTGCGACCTGAGAGTGATCAAAATTTTGATGGACGCGATAAGAGATGGCGCGGTCGTTATAAAGCGAAGCAAAGACTTCTTTAATGGCATGCATGACATTTTCAATACCCACTACATTAAGTAGGGTTTCTTGTTGACCGGCAAATGAGGCATCAGGTAAATCCTCAGCAGTAGCCGAGGAGCGAACAGCGACAGAAATTTCAATACCACTTTGTGATTCCATTTCTGCGAAATGATTGCGAATAGCTGCATCAAACTCCGGCTGTAAAGGAGCGTCCATCACCCGCTGACGAATCTCTTTGCCAACAGTGGCTAAGGCTTGCGTATCATTGACATCCAATGCGTTAAGGGCACTATTAATGTGTGCTTCTAAGTCGTTATGTTTGAGGAAAGCGCGATAGGCATCTGCCGTGGTTGCAAAGCCATCGGGCACTACCACTCCAGCATTAGCAAGATTAGAAATCATTTCTCCTAGTGAGGCGTTCTTACCACCGACATGCTCAACATCGTTCATGCCGAGCTCTGAGAACCACTGAGTGAATTGTGCTTGTGCCATTCGTATGAACCTTTTCGTTATGTTTTATAAAGAGAGTCTAAGTATACTGCTAACTATCATAACAATGGATAACTTGAGTGCTATGGAATATACCGAGATGTGCTGACTATCACTGACAAAATTTCCAAATTTGTATAAATATCGCTCATGTTTTAAGCTGTGAGATAATGAATTGAGTCAGAAGATGTAGATGATTAGAAGATTTGCATTTAAAATCTAGTAATAACCGAAATTACAAAGAAAATAGAGAATAATTTAATGTTATTGGTTTCGGGTATTACTTATCAGGGTTGTTGAGATTATGAATGAAATGGTATTGATGAAAACAAAAGTGGGCTTTGATCGGCTAATGGAAGCCTATGAACGTAATTATTTAGCATTGCGCATGCTGCTACCAGATATTGATAGTTGGCCAGATCAGCAGTTGCATCTACTTAGAGCGAGTGAGCTGTTGGCTAGGGACACTGGTGGAGAAGGTAAGGCAGGTAAGCAAGCAAAGCAGCTCCCAGAGCTATTAGCGAAAGTGTTAGAGCGACATATTTATACTACAGATATCTGGTTGAGTTATCAGTTAATAGATGTCGCCAGTTTGCCGATTTATGTGCCTGATTTTAGTATTCGCATATATCACGATGCGCAGCAGGCAGAAGTATTGCAAGGCACACTAAAAGATCATTGGAAAATTAAAATAAATGACGAAGTGAAAATTCAGTCTCGGTGGATTGTGAATCAGACCTTAGATGTATGGTTACAGCATCTACGAAACAATGGTTATCAATATCACGATGAGCTTGCAGCAGAGGAATGATTAAAATGTCAGTGGCACTAGAAGGGCAGTAATAGGCATGGCAAATTTTCTGCAAAAGCTGCTGATATTCTTTAGAATCAAAAAACCAAAACAGCAAATAGAAAAAGGCTTCTATCGCCACTTTAAAGGGCATGTCTATGAAGTGATAGCTGTCGCTAAGCACTCTGAGGACTTACAGGAGATGGTAGTTTATGTCTCCAC
This sequence comes from uncultured Gammaproteobacteria bacterium, assembly GCA_929200405.1. Lineage (GTDB taxonomy): Bacteria > Pseudomonadota > Gammaproteobacteria > Cardiobacteriales > CAKMZF01 > CAKMZF01. The sequence continues at coordinate 19,165 of CAKMZF010000007.1, forward strand.
CATAAATCCTGAGGATATTTGGGTGCGGCCTGCTTATATGTTTTTAGAGCAGATTACTCGAGATGGTAAAACCTTCACTCGTTTTGAGAGAGTAGAGTCTTAACCATTAGTGTTAAGGTAAGCCTTATAAGGCAGGGCTTACAGGGGAGACTTAATCAACATCTAAGAACTCCGCATCGACGTCTTCCAGCTCATCTTCAGTTGGAAATAATAATCCGAGAGCAGTGAGCTGTGCCAGCCAATCCTTATATCGCTGTTTATTCAAAATTGTGGCATCAATTTCAATCTCTTTGCCTGTTAATAATGCCTGTTGCCATGCTGCTAATGGGAAAACAGTTGATATGGCTTCACCATTTATAGAGAGTGTTTGCTCTGGTGTCTCGGTTATGCAAATAACTGCAGAAGATTTGAGTTGAAAGTAACTATGCGCTTGCACCTTGCTCAGCGGTAAATCTACAGATGGCAATTCTTTTTTGGGCGCACTAAGTGTTTGACCTAACCATTGGTTAAATTTTTTGTCTGGTAAATTGACCAAATCAACCAACATTGCTTTTAATGCAGTGATATCTGTGTTCGATAATATAGTGGGATCACTGCAAGCAGGGCGTTGTGCATCGCCAAAGCGCGTTGGAGTATGGCCGATGTCATATAAGTGGTCGATAAAGTTATCTAACAGAGATACATCGGTTGGTGCCCGTAAACCGATGGAATAGGTCATGCAACGATCTATTGCGATGCCGTGGTGGGCAACCTTGGGTGGTAAGTACAACATATCCCCGGGGTTTAGTACCCAGTCTTGCTCTGGCGTAAAACTTTGTAAAATTCGTAAATCAGTGTCGGCGAGATAGTTATCAGGGCTGACAGCTGCCTCACTAATTTGCCAATGTCGTTGACCATAGGCTTGCAGTAGAAAAACATCATATTCATCGATATGTGGACCAACTGAGCCCTGCGGTGAGGCATAAGAGATCATTAAGTCATCCACACGCCAGTTGGGTAAAAATTGAAAAGGCTTTAAAAAGTCTTTAAATTCTGGCAGGTGTTTCTCAACATCATTTACCAGTAATGTCCAATGTGATGCAGGTAAACTGGTAAAGTCAGCTTCACTAAAGGGTGACTCTCTAAGCTCCCATGGTTTTTTACCGTCTTTTTCTAATACAACTCGGCTTTCAATATCGTCTTCTAACGCCAACCCCGCTAGTTCTTCTGGTTCTAATTGTGGGTCAAAGTCTGGCCAAGCATTGCGGATAAGCAAAGGCTTTTGCTGCCAGTACTCTTGCAGGAATTGCTCAGCCGATATATCCCCTAGAATATTTAGAGGCAAGGAGATGTTTGCATTATCAGACATAGTGATAGTGTGGCTTATATTTTTTGCGCAAATTGCACGGCATTGCCAATGTAACTGGCTGGGGTTAAGTCTTTGAGTCTGGTTTTTTCCTCGGCTGGTAAATTTGTGCTATCAATAAAGCCATGCAGACTTTCCTGATTCATTGCCTTGCCACGGGTATATTCTTTAAGCTGCTCATAAGGTTTAGGCAAACCATAGCGGCGCATTACCGTTTGGATTGCCTCGCCTAGAACTTCCCAACTGTTATCTAAATCCGCTGCTATTTCTGGCTGGTTAGGGCTTATTTTTCCAAGGCCTTTCTCTAAAGAAGTTAGCGCTAGCAATGTTTGCCCAAACGCAGAGCCGATATTACGCAACACGGTTGAGTCACTTAAATCGCGCTGCCAGCGAGAAATGGGGAGTTTTTCAGCCAAATGATTTAACATAGCATTGGCCATGCCAAAATTGCCTTCGGCATTTTCAAAATCAATCGGATTGACTTTATGTGGCATAGTAGAGGAGCCAGTTTCGGTGGCAATGACTTTTAAGCTAAAGTAGCCAAGACTGATATAGCCCCAGAGGTCACGACTAAGGTCGATTAAAATAGTATTGAGGCGGGTAGTCGCTTGAAAAACTTCCGCCAGTCTGTCATGGGGTTCAATCTGTGTAGTGTAGGGCATCCACTGTAAACCTAATGAGTTTTCCACAAAGTTTTCTGCCATTTTTGGCCAATCGACTTCAGGATAAACAATGCTATGGGCATTAAAGTTACCAACAGCGCCGTTAATTTTGCCCGTCAGACGAAGTGAAGTCAGGCCTTGTGCTTGTTGTTGCAAGCGAGCGACAACATTGGCTAGCTCTTTGCCCAAGGTAGTGGGGCTAGCTGTTTGCCCGTGAGTCCGAGAAAGCATAGAAATCTCAGCGCTGCTGTGCGCCTGCTCTCGCAGTTTGGCAATGATGCTATCCATCGCAGGGTTTATTACCTGCGCTAGGGCATCTTTGACCATTAGTGAGTAAGATAAGTTATTGATATCCTCAGAGGTACAGGCAAAGTGAATAAACTCACTTTTTAGTGCTAATGTTGGGTGATTAGCAAGTTTGTCCTTCAAATAGTACTCGACTGCTTTGACATCATGGTTGGTTACTGCTTCATGTTTTTTCACTTTTTCGGCTTCAGCTGCGGAAAAGTCAGTTAATATCTGTGCAAGGAATGCTTCTTCAGAGCTATCGAGAGGAGCGACTTCTTGAATATCAGGGTGACGTGCTAGTGCTTCTAACCACTTGATCTCCACTAAGACACGATAATAAATCAGCCCATATTCACTGAGAAATGGGCGAAGTGCTTGGGTTTGCTTTTGATATCTGCCATCGAGTGGCGAGAGTGCGGTGATATTCGATAGTTCCATCGGTACGGGGCTTCCTTAGTCATGTCATCAGGGTTTGAAGGCGGCTAATCATACCAGAAAATCAGATTAACTGAATGCAGCTCTATGCTATTATTGTGGTGAGTTTTGGCTATGTTCTGGTTATCTCTATTTTAAGATAAATATCACGATTAAGTACGTAGACATCCATATAACAGCAGTTATCAATTCACCGATGAGTTGCAATGCAAATGAAGAGTCAGGGCTCAAAATCTATCAAGAGGAATAAGCGAGAGTGATAAAAGAAGTAGAAAGTGCGGAATTGACGGAGATAGACCCTGAGCAGGAGGTACAGAAGTTTTATGACTTTTGCGACCAGCATCAGATTGAGTATGAATTATTTGAGCATCCGCCAGCACATACGATTGAGGATGCTAAAATACATAGCCATCATATTGAAGGCATGCATTGTAAAAATTTGTTTCTCAAATCGGAGTCCCCTAAGGGATATTGGATAGTTACTTTAACTTCGAATGCGATTATTGATCTGCGAGATCTGGCGGTAAGGTTAGGCTGTAAAAGGATTGGCTTTGCTAGCCCAATTAGAATGGCCCAATTTCTCAGAGTCAAACCTGGTTCGGTAACACCCCTAGCGGTAATTAATGATAGTCAACATAAAGTCAAAGTGGTTTTTGAGCAATCCTTAGAGCAAGCAGATTATTTAAACTTTCCCCCGTTAGTGAATACCCAAACAGCAAAAATATCGCGGATGAATCTTGAGCGATATATTCGATTATGCGGCAGAGAAATCCAATGGCTAGCAATGATGCCAGAGCAAGGAATAATTGAACCATAACAATATCGAATTCAGGTAAAAAAAGGACTATTAAATCAATGTGAAGAGAATAGGAGCAATGTAATATTGATGTCTGTTCGTTGTAGATAAGCCATTCAGCAGGTTTGAAAAGATAACTATTTTTTTAAGCGTAAAGCTTGGCATTCGTTTGAGAATGTGTTTTTATAATGGCACTAACTAAATAATGATAAGGAGAAAAATTCGTGGGTAACCTACCTGAAATCAACAAACATCCATTAATAACAGAAGCGGCTCAGCTTCTAGAACAAAAGAAAATTGATCGTCGTGAGTTTCTACGCACTGCGACCTGTTTAGGAATGTCTGCAACGGCTGCTTATACGGTAGCGGGACAATTGACAGGTACTGGTCTGATGCCGGAAGCGAAAGCTGAAGGGAAGAAAGGTGGCACTTTACGTGTTGGTATGCAAGTGCAAAAAATGGAAGATCCAGCAACCTATTCTTGGGTGCAAATGTCAAACCAATCGCGCCATACAATTGAGCATTTAACTATTACTAAACCTGATAACACAACACACCCAATGCTTGCTGAAAGTTGGGATGTTTCAGATGATTTGAAAACTTGGACTTTTAACTTGCGTAAAGGCGTTAAATGGCATAACGGTGATGATTTTACCGCTGATGATGTTATCGCCAATGTTGAGCGTTGGGCAGATCCGGCAACAGGTTCATCGAACACAGGCCTCGCATCAATCAGCGCATTGCTTGAAGAAGTAGACAGTGGTGAGAAAGATGAAGATGGCAAGCCTAAGATGGTTCAGCAACTTCGTGAAGGTGCGGTAGAGAAAGTTGATGATTACACAGTGAAATTTAATCTTTCAAAAGCGGTACTTTCTATGGCTGAGGATATGTACAACTATCCAACAGCAATTTTGCATCGTTCATTCAAACCGCCTTTCTCTGATAACCCAATTGGTACAGGTCCATACGCACTTGTAGAGTTAGCTGTAAATGATAAATGCATCCTTAAGCGTGCAGAAAACCATGATTACTGGGGCGATGATCCGTATTTAGATGAGATTCACTACTTCCATTATGATTCAGAGAACTTACTGACGGCATTTGCGGCTGGTGATGTGGATGCAATTTACGAGTTTGGTGGTGAGCAGATGGAATTTGCTGAAGCACTAGACGGTCAGATTATTGCAGCTAAAACAGGTCAGGCGTTAATCTGCCGTATGCAAGTAGACAAACCGCCATTTGATAATCCTAAGGTTAGAGAAGCCATTGTAAAAGCAGTAGATAACAAAGCTATTAATGACTTAGTTTTCCCTACTGGGGGGCTAGTTGGTGAGAACCATCACGTTGCCAGTATTCATCCAGAGTACTTTGCATTACCTGCACTAAAGCGCGATGTTGAAGGTGCTAAAGCATTGCTATCAGAAGCGGGTTTTGCTGATGGTCTTGAGATTACGATTGATGTAGGTAATACCAGCGGTATTTTTCACCAGACAATAGCCGAAGCTATGCGTGATCAACTTGCAGAAGTTGGTGTTAAGCTAAATGTAAATGTACTACCAGCGTCGAAGTTCTGGGAAATTTGGGACAAAAATCCGTTCTGTGCAACACAGTGGACTCATCGCCCACTAGGCACTATGTGTCTAGGCCTTGCCTATCGTGCAGGGGTAAGCTGGAATGAAGCACACTATAACAACCCAGAGTTTGATGCCGCGCTAGATGCAGCAGAAGCTTTGGTAGATGTGGAGAAGCGTCGTGCCGCAATGGAGAAGGTTGAGTCAATTTTGCAAGGCGATAACATCATGCTACAGCCAACCTTTAACCCTGTATTTACAATAGCTGGTAATAATATTAAAAATTACCCTCCTCACCCAACGCAATATCATCAGTACAACGAAGTTTGGATTGACGCATAAGCGATTGATAAAAAATGCCCCGATATGCTGGGGCATTTTTTTCTGCTTTATATTCTTAGCTTAGAAAAGACTGTTGAAGAGATCAGTAGAAGTAAATTTCCAATAGAGCCAATATAGAGCAATTTGGCGTAGGAGATTTGATAAAACTGAGATGACAAAAAAGACTATAGTAAATAGTCCCTCTAGCTACCAATAACTATAATTAGGAGAGCCTAGACGTGATAAAACTTATTGCGAAACGTTTGGTGTCCATGCTTGTCATTATGTTTATTATCTCGTTAATTATCTTTACGATATTTGACTCGGATAAAATGAAGGCACAGATTGCTACCAGTGAACTCGGTGGTTTTCAGGCATCAGCTTTAATCAAGAACCCAGAAGCCTACGCTGAATGGCAGGAGAAAAACGGGTTAAATAAAACATATACTGAATGGGCCTCTGGCATCCTTAAAGGGGATTTTGGTCATTCCCGTGAAAAGAACACCGATGTCGGTCCGTTGCTGGCTGAGCGCTTGGGAAATACCGGTATTCTTGCAGGATTAGTCTTTCTATTTATGATTCCCATTGCATTAGTGCTTGGGGTAATTGCAGGGATGAAAGAGGGCAGTATTCAGGATCGAGTAGTGACCTTTATTTCGGTTTTGACAACATCTATTCCAGAAATAGCCACAGCGGTATTCTTGATCGTTATTTTTGGTTTATTTCTAAAGTGGTTCCCATTAAATGCAGCAATGAACTCTGGTTGGGATTGGAGTGCTTTAGTGCTGCCGGTAATGGCATTAGTGATATATGATTTTGGCTATGTTGCCCGAATGACCCGCGCTTCTATGGCTGATGTTATGCAATCTCATTACATAAGAACTGCGGTGTTAAAAGGTCTTCCTAAGAAGCGCGTGATATTAAAGCATGCACTAAGAAATGCTTTAATTGCGCCATTTACGGTTATTGTTCTGCAAATTAACTGGTTGTTATCTGGGGTTGTCGTGATAGAAGTAATCTTTGAATACGATGGCTTTGGTAAGCTATTACTGCAAGCGGCATTGTTTGGAGATGTTGATGTGATTCAAGCGGCTACTTTGGTTGCGGTATTTGTTGCAGTATTTTCGCAGATAATTTCGGATGTGGGCTATACCTTGCTCAATCCTAGAATTCGTTTTTAGGAGTAGGCCATGAATATAAATAATAATGTGGTTGAAAAAACACTAATGCAAAAGCTGACTTCCTTAAAAGTAACTTTTGCGCTTATTTTCCTTATGTGGGTACCATTAGTTGCTTTTGTTATACTAGGCGGTAGCCCCAGCAATGCAGATTATAATTGGTTGCTATACCCAGCAATACCAGCTGCGGTTTTGCTGTACTTGATTTGTATGATTTCTTGGCGTGAATCGTGGATAGCCATGTTAGGCTGCACATTAGTTTTCTTCTGGTTAATTGTCGCAGTCTGTGTGCCTTTCTTGCCACTGATTGATCCCAACAAGCCGATTGCACCGTATGTTGGTATTATGTCAGAGAAGAAAGATATCTTCTTTTGGCTTGGTACCGACTTTAAAGGTCGCGATATGCTATCCAGAGTGCTCTGGGGCTGCCAAAGAGTGATCGTATGGGGCGTTACCGCTACACTTATCGCTTATATTATTGGGGCCATATTAGGCTTGCTAGCTGGTTATGTGTCAGGCTGGATGGACGAGTTTATCTCGTTTGTTTGCAATATTTTATTGTCTTTCCCTATTATGGTGCTTTTCATCTTGATTCTTACCTTTATGGGAGCCAGTGGATTTAATATTATTGTCGCTGTTACTTTTGCTTCGGCACCTGCGATTATGAGAATTGTCCGTGGACTGACCTATGATATTAAATCTCGTGATTATGTATTTGCAGCACAGACCAGAGGCGAGTCGCCATGGTACATCATGGTGATTGAATTATTGCCAAATGTTCGCGGGCCAATCATTGTAGATGCTTGTTTACGTCTGGGCTATACCACCGTTGCGATTACAACATTGACATTCCTAGGCCTAGGTCTTCAACCTCCGGATCCTGACTGGGGTCTAATGATCAAAGAGGCCGCGCCTCAAGCAAAGCTACTGAAGTTTGCTTATATGCTGGTCATTCCATCCATCGCCGTCTCGACGCTAATTTTAGGTTTTAACCTAATGGCAGATGGATTGCGTGAAATGAGCTTGAGAGACTAATGGAGAATACTATGAATGAACAAACCCCAGTTTTAGAGTGTCGTGATCTCTCTATCTCTTATTATGTCCGCGCTGGTGAAATCCCTGCTGTTGTTGATTTTAACCTCAAAATTATGCCCGGTGAGTCCATTGGTTTAGTCGGTGAATCTGGTTGTGGTAAGTCAACCGTTGCTCTTGCGATCATGCAGTATATGGGCAGCAATGGTGGTATTTCTGGTGGGCAAGTGTTGTTCCACGGCAAAGATATGACTACCATGAGTGATGAAGAGCTTAGGGAGATTCGCGGCTCGCGTATCTCAATGATTTATCAAGAACCTATGGCATCTCTCAATCCGGCCATGAAAATTGGCGAACAACTATGCGAAGTGCCAATCTTCCATGAGTCAATCAGTATAGAAGAAGCGCGTGAGCGCTCGATTAAGCTAATTGAGCAGGTGAAGTTGCCAGAGCCTGAGCGCATTATGGATTCCTATCCGCATCAGCTCTCAGGTGGTCAGCAGCAGCGTGTAGTCATTGCGATGGCATTGCTATCTAAGCCAGAATTGCTGATATTGGACGAACCAACCACCGCGTTGGATGTCACTGTCGAGGCAGGCATTGTTGACTTGGTTAAAACCTTAGCCAAGGAAATGGGCACTTCAATGATCTTTATCTCACATAATCTGGGATTGATATTGGAGACTTGCGATCGAATAACGGTTATGTATTCTGGTCAGGCTGTTGAACGTGGTACGGTCAACGAAGTCTTTAACGAGATGTGGCACCCTTATACTCGCGGGCTATTTAACTCCATACCCTTACCAGGGGCAGATAAGAATAGCCGTCCATTGATTCCTATTCGTGGTCAGATACCTTTACCTCATTTAAGACCTAAGGGTTGCTATTTTGGGCCACGCTGTGACTTCTTTCGTGAGGGAGTTTGTGATCAGGCTCTGGTGAAAATGCGTTATGCGCCTGATAGCACAAGCCAAGAGGCACGTTGCGAACGTCTAGGAGATATTAACTGGGACGAGCAGATAGTCGAAGATTTTTCTGGTGATCCTGCTCCTATTGGGGATGTGGTACTAGAGCTAAAAGATCTTAAAAAGTACTATGAGATTCGCGATAATAGCTTGAAGGCTTTGGTGACAGGTAAGTCTAAAAGCTATGTAAAAGCAAATGAGAGCATGAGCTTTACTGCCAAAGAAGCGGAAACAGTGGCTTTGGTTGGCGAATCTGGATGCGGTAAATCAACCCTAGCAAAAGTGTTGATGGGTTTAGAGACAGCGACCTCTGGTGAAGTGTTGTTGAATGGAGAAAGCATAGGTAGCGTAGACATTCATAGTAGAAACGCCAGCTTAGTTAGCTTGCTGCAAATGGTTTTCCAAAATCCTTTTGATACCCTAAATCCCAGCCATACTGTGGGCTCGCAAATCTCAAGAGTTATCCGAAAATTTGAGCCGGGAATCTCTGAAGAAGATGCCAACAATAGAGTCTTAGAGCTGCTGGACTTAGTGAAACTGCCACGCGATTTTGCCAATCGCCGTCCCAGACAGCTATCCGGTGGTCAGAAGCAAAGAGTTGGCATCGCCAGAGCATTTGCTGGTAACCCGAAAGTGGTGGTTGCTGATGAACCAACCTCAGCACTAGATGTGTCGGTGCAGGCTGCGGTAACTGGCTTGTTGATGGATATCCAAAGAGAGTACAAAACGACACTGGTCTTTATCAGTCATGACCTATCGATTGTGCGTTATCTGGCAGATCGCATCGTGGTAATGTATCTGGGGAATATTGTTGAGCAGGGCACAACTGATGAAATCTTTGCGCCACCTTATCACCCATATACCGAAGCGTTGCTTTCTGCCGTGCCGATAGCTGATACGCGTGTTAAAAAACGTAGAATCGTGCTTGAAGGTGAGTTACCTAGTGCTGTAAATCCTCCGTCTGGTTGTCCTTTCCAGACTCGTTGTCCGCGCAAGCTAGGCAGTATCTGTGAAACCGAAGAACCACCGATTATAGAGGTCAGCAATGGTCATCAGATAGCCTGTCATATTGCTCAGGAAGAGCTGGAAAAAGTTGAACCAGTATTGGATTTAACTGACTACAGTGAAGCGGTAGCATAAACAGATCATTTGATCATTTATTGCTAGTAAACTTGATAGGTGAAGTCTTAGACTTCACCTTTTTATTGTTTGTTATTTTCGGCTATTTGAATCAAGCGATAACCATCATAAACTCTGGTTATCGTGGTGATAATGCAGAGTAGTGCAAAAATATAGGCGATTACCGGAAACCACTGTGGAAATAAACAAAACAGCACAAAAAATATGATGGTTTCCGTGCCTTCGGTGATACCTTGCACATAATGAATAGCTTTGTTGACATGAGACTTATCGGCTATTTGATAGCGCTCTGCCATAGCTGCAAAAGCTAGAAAGCTTGCACCCGTTCCCATAAAGCTAAATAGCAATAGCCCAGCCGCCACGGCATTCTGTGATGCATTGGCAAATATAAATGCCAGTACTATGCCAGAGTAGAATACAAAATCTAGAACAATATCTAAATAACCTCCAGCATCAGTGGTGACGCTCTCTCTGGCAATGGCACCGTCTAAGCCATCAAAAATTCGATTGATTAAAATAAAGCATAGTCCCAAGCCAAAATATCCGTTAGCAATTGCGAGTATGCCCAGCAAACCAACGCCAAAGCCTAATAAGGTGATGGTGTCTGCTTTTATGTGCCATTTCAGCAGAAATCTGGCAATACGAACCATGATAGGCTTAAGGATTTTATTGGCTTTATTGTCTAACATAATGATTATTCGGGTTTAGCTTTGAGTGTGGTTAAGTCTTTAATTATCTGACAAATGAATAATACGATCGTTGAACTGTTCGGGAATATCCTGAGCATCATGAGTCACCAAAATTGTTGGTAATTGTCTCTCGCGAATAGTGTCAAAAGTGAATTGTCGTATTTGTTCTCTGCGGCTGGCATCTAGTGCTGAGAAAGGCTCATCTAATAATAAGGCTTTGGGCTGCGCTAGCAAGGTCCGCATCAACGAGACTCTGGCTCGCTCTCCACCTGATAACGAGCTGATAGGTCGTTGATGGTAATCAGTCAGTCCCGCATCTTTTAAAGCCTGCGTTACCTTTTGCTTGCGATCAGTTTTACGTACTTTGGGTACTGCCATGAGCAAGTTTTGCTCGGTATTGAGGTGTGAAAATAAGCCATCATCTTGAAACATCAGCCCTAAATTGCGCTGCTCTGGTAATAATTGGTCAATTCTTTGGTCAAACAGCCACGCTTCGCCTGAGCCATGAAGGGCACTAGCACTGATACCGATTAGCCATTTCAACAATGTAGATTTTCCACTGCCACTGGGGCCCATAAGCGTAATTATCTCACCCGGTTGGATGTCAAGGGTAATATTATCAATCAGCTTTCTATGTGCTAGCGAAATGGTGACATTTTGTAAAGACAGTGTCATTGTGGGGCTTGTTTCCTAGTGGCGGTGGTATTATAAAAACGACTGGCGATAAAAAAGCCAAGTAGCGGAATAGAGCATTGCATTAATGCCATAATAGCGACCACTCTGCGATCACCGCCACTGCTGAGCGTGACTGCTTCGGTGGTAATGGTGGCAAAGCGTCCAGCACCGAGCAATAATGTTGTTAGGTACTGAGCTATGCTTACCGCTAGTGCTAGGGCTAATCCATAGGCAATAGGCGCTTTGAGTTGTGCCAATTTAATCTTTAAGAAAGCCACAATGTAAGAACCTGTTAATAATCTGGCATGAAGAGTCTGCCATGGGTCATGTGCTAGCCAAGGGCCTTTGAGAACCAAATACACATAGGGTATGGCATATAGTAAATGTCCCAATAGAACGGCGGTGAAACTGCCATCTAACCCCAGCTGTATAAACTGAAATTGCACACCCACTAGAAACACCAGAGGCGGTAACAATAGCGGCAAGTACATCAGTCCAACACTGCTATTAGAGAGCAATTTCGACTGACTGGCCACCAGTAACTCCAACACTGCAATGACAAAGCACACAGAGATAACGGCTGTGCTGACCCCGAGAATAATAGACTGCGTGATTAACGGTTGAGTTTGCTTGATGGTTTTAAAAATCAAGCTCATTTGCCACTGTGTTGGTAGCGGCGTTTGGAATCGCCACCGCCAAGAGAATGCCATGATGATGAGTGTAAGAATTGCTAAGGCGATGATAAGGTAAAAAATAGAACACTGGATATAAGCACTGGTACGACCTAGGGCTAAAGAGGTTGTGCGTCTACCGTTAAATTGCCAAGCCTTGAAACAAGTCGCGATAATCTTTTCTATAAACAACCAAGAGGCAAAACTTAGAATAACCACAGCAGCCAATATAAGTGCACCAGCAGAGGCAATAAGCTGATGATTAGGTTCGGCATCTGTAAATAATTGCCAGACTAATACTGGCAGCGATGGCGGTGTGTTCGGCCCTAGAATTAAGCTGATTTCTACCACAGCTAGGCTATAGCTGAGCACAATGAAAATAGGCAATTTGCTCTGTTGATAAATGGGTTGAAATAGAATTTTCCACCAAATGGCAGCAGGTCGGTAGCCCATAGTCATGCCATGTTGCTGATAGTTGTGAAGCGGAATTTGCGAGCTGGCACTTAAAAAGCTCATCACTAAAAATGCAGATTCTTTAAGGGCTAAGCCAAGAATTAATGCTAGCCCATAGGGGTCATGTAGTGTTATCCAATTTGGTGGGCGTTCAAAGCCTGTTAGCCAAGGTGAAAGCCATCGCAGTAGGCTACCACTTGGGGCGATCAACAAAGCAAGGCTAATGGCAAAAGCGACATGTGGAAACGAGATCATCCACTGACTAAAAACCATAATTAATTTGCTAACCCTGCTGCTTGATTTGGTCGTTGTATTGGCGAGTAACAATACCTGACAGATATTGCTGGCAATAAAAACGGCTAGTGCCGTGCTGGCTAGACCAACCCATAACGCTAATACTATGGATTTACCGACACCGGGATAAGTAAAAAAATCCTTAAAATAGTTAAATGTCAAACTGCTGTTAGCTGTGGCTGAAATGGCACTTTGATTAGAAAATGCGACAACCGCAGTGTTTAAAAAACCAGCGATCAACGGATAGCCAAAAACACACAGCAAAAAACAGGCGATCACAGTGCTTATCTGTGATCGCCTTTTGGCAGCAGGTAAAGAGAGATTAATCAATTGACTGGCATGCCCTTATAGCTGTACTTATCAGGCTAGATGAATGCGCAATTACTTGTTGTAACGCTCAAGCCATGCAGCTTCTAAAGCAGCTACCCATGAGGCATGTGGCTCTGGTAATACCGCGCCTAATTCAGCAGGTGAGAGTGAAGCAGAGCCGACAGGCAATGCTGCAAAAGCTTGTTGCTGTTCTGTCGAGAGCTTGTCTATTGCCAACACTGTGGGGTCACCCCAGATATCGGTATTGGCTTTGCGAGTTTGCGCCTCTGGTGAGAGCAGGAAGTTAGCGAAAACTTTCGCGCCTGCTTTGGCCGAAGCATTAAAAGGAATGGCGACAAAATGCGTGTTGCCGATAGTTCCGCGGCTGTGCACATAGCTTTTAATGGTTTCTGGTAATTCCCCATTGGCGACAGCGCGACTGGCTTCATTTGGGTTAAAGCTTATACCAACGATTAATTCGCCATCATTAACCAGCTGCTTCATTTGCTGGCCGTCTTTAGGGAAGTTTTTACCTGCTTGCCAGAGGTTAGGGTGCAAGTTATCCAGATAGTCCCATAGTGGAGCGGTTACAGCCGCGAAATCAACGTCATCAACCGGTTTTGAGAGCGCATCTGCATCTGCGGTTAGCTCGACTAATGCTTGCTTTAAGAAGGTGGTGCCATGAAAGGCTGGCGGAGCTGGGTAGGCGATTCGACCTTTGTCATTTTCGGCTAGTTTAGCAAGCTCTGTCATAGAGGTAGGTGGCTTTTCCAGCTGTTCGCTATCATAGTAAAACACTAGCTGTGCCATGCCCCAAGGTGACTCTAAACCGTCTGTTGGCACGCCAAAGTCCAGCTCAGTGGTAGGCTTATTTTCAGTATCGACATATTGGTAGTTAGGCAGATCCGTAGCGAAAGGACCTGTTAAGAGGTCATTGGCTTTCATTGCCTTAAAGTTCTCACCATTGATCCACATGAGGTCAACTTTACCACCCTCTGTTACATTAGCTTCTTTTTCAGTTTTAATGCGTTGAACCACCACCGCAGCATCTGCTTTGACATGGTTGACTGTGACATCATATTGTTCTTTAACTTGCTCACCTGCCCAAGCGATATAATCATTAATGGCTTGTGAGCCACCCCAGGCGTGAAAATAAACAGTTTGCCCTTTTGCTTGCTCTAAATCTTGCTGCCAGTCATCTGCAAATGCACTGGTGGTTAGAATGGCGCTAGATAGCAGTAAGGCTTTTTTTAGTGATGAGCGAATGGTGTTGCTCGTCAATATTGTTTGTTTGGTGGTGTTTATAGGCATACATGTCCTTTGATTAAATTTTAAGAATCTTAATATTAGATCTACAGCTACATTATTGGCAGAAAATCTGATTTGAGAATCTACGATGAAGTGATGCAGATAGATGCAATTTGGTTAAATTATATTAACAAAGCTAGCTTGGAAAGTCTGTAAAGCCTTCGACACCAGAGGCAAACTGAGCCATCTTTTTTTTGAATAAAGTATTGTTATTGGCAATATTTATTGCTGCCCCTCTGAGGCTTGTAAATGGCGATTTTGGTGTTTGAAAGCATTTATAAAGCCAATCTATAGTTTGCTGTGCTGCCTGAGCATGAACTTGACGGTGACGCTGATATTTTTGCAGAGCCGAGATTTTAATTTCACCATTAAGAGCTCTTTTCAGGGCGATTACATCCATAAATCCAAGGTTTGCACCTAAACCAGCGAGAGGATGGACTTGATGTGCGGCATCGCCAATCAGCACTACTCGTTGTTGGTGATATCGCTTGCTTCTACCGTAGGCAAGCGGAAATGCTATGCGCTTGGTGGCTCCGATAATATGACCTACGTCATTATTGGAATATTCGTTGAGGCATTCGCAGAAATTGGTATCGGAAAGTGCCATAACCGCATTGACATCAGTCGTGGACCAAACAATAGAGCAGTGATATTGATCTATGGGTAAAAATGCCAGAATGTCTTTGCCGATGAACCACTGTCTGGCAATAGCTAGATTGTCATCACTGTGTTGGATAGTTGTCACCACGCCATGATGATTGTATTTATGAATGGCGTGGGGGATTTCTAATGTATTTCGGATGGCTGATTGAGCACCATCAGCAGCAATGATTAGCGAGGATTGCACGGAACGAGTTCTGCCCGTGACACTATCTGTGAAATTCAGCAGGCCATCCGCTAATTTCGCGGCAGTGTTTTCAGCTGGGTTAAATATTGCTTGTGCTATTTGGCATTGTCGGGGATTAATCGCCTGTTGGAGACTATATAGAATTGCTTGATTTTCAGTCATCCAACCCATGGGATATTGTTGCACACTTTGACCGTCTATCTCTAAAGTGCCTCTACCAACAGTGTCTTTTACTGAGATGCCTTTATAAGGGTAGGCAGCTGGCTGAATCGTTGACCAGACCCCAAGTGAGTCAAAGAATGCTTGACTGACCGGGTTAATAGCGGAAATACGAGTGGTATTTTGCTGAGAAATATCGACTGAGTAACTTGAGAATTGAAATTGATCGATTGCCTCATAAGCAGGGTCTATTAGTAGTATTTTATAATCATTTTGCAAAGCCACTGCAGCCAGTAAGCCCACCATGCCGCCACCAACAATGGTTATGTCAACATTATCGAGTGTTGAGGTATTATGATGAATCATGTTTTAAAGCTCAATTTAGGTTGTTTAAGTTGGCGACCACCGCCTAGGCTAACAAAAGCTTTTTGCAGAGTTGGTGACCAGTTTGCCAAACCAAAACCAATCCCCCTCGTGGCCCACAACCAATCGACAGCAAATATATTGATAAGTGTGTGGGTAAAAGCTCTGGTCAGTTTGTGATCTTCTGTGCGGTGGATTTGATAGGTTTGTAATGCCAGCTCAAAGCTATCGGACTCTAGGCAATACTCATATAGCCATGCAATGTCTTTGACGACTAAGTTATAACCTTGCCCAGCAATTGGGTGCATATTTAGCGCAGCATTTCCCAACAGCAAACTATTTCTGCCCACTAATTCTTTGGCATATTGAAAGCTAAGTGGGAATATCGCATGTGATTCTGCTGTGCTAATCTCTCCAAAGCGATCCCCGATTCGATTCTGTAAAACAGCGATGAGTTCATTGGGATTAGTGTCTAGCTTTTGTGCTAAAGTAGCCGAATCTATTGTGAGTACAAAAGCATATTGATGTGATCCGCAGGGTAGCAGTGCAAGAGGCCCAGCTTTGGTAAAACGTTCATAAGCTCGACCAGTGGTTGGCTGAGTTGTGGTGATTATTCCGGTAATAGCATGATCTTTATAGGGCTGTGTATAAACCTCAAACCCTAGATTATGACGCAGTTGAGATTGTGCGCCATCAGCAATAATCAATCCATCGGTCTGATAGCTGTTGTTAGACGTGGTGATTGAATACGCGGTGCCACCGTTGCGGTTAGTAGGGGTGGCATTGCACACACTGTCAGTGATTATAGTAATATTGCTAAGTTGAGCTGCTGTTTTTTGTAGTAGATGTTGCAAGGCAGAAGAGGAGACAACAGCGCCAAAAAAATCCATATCGTACTTTTCAGCTCTTAGTAACAATCTATTGACATGGCCTTTTTCGGAGACGTGTATTTCAGTCATTGGAGTGGCTTGAAGTATCCGACTAAAATCAGTATAGGAAATATCGAGCAAAGAAGTAAAAATATCAATACTTGTTTTTGACAGAGCCAAAGGCCTGTTATTCTGCTCTGGTGATAATGGAGAATCTGAAAAATGAAGATGATCTGGTGCGAATAGCGTGACCTGAAATCCTACTTTGCATAGAGCAACTGCCATTGCATAGCCAGCAAGTCCCCCACCTGCTATTCCGATAACAGAATTTTGAGCGTAGGCAGGTTTATTAGTTTGGTACATATTATTGCTTTAGTGCTTGCTATATTTTTAGATGATCTCGGTTGTGGGTAGTGGAGATGTCAGTGGTAGTTAATGAACGACTCTTTGTTTTGTACTAACTTGGTCTCTGGCGACTAGCATAGTTCCAGCGCGCACGTATTCTGAAATTTCGGTATAGGATATTTCGTCTTCCTCACTATGTGAGGTTTCAATGCTGCCTTCAGCTATGACTCCAAGATCTTGAAAAAAACTGCTAATATCTGGATCTAGCTGATCTAGCCGCTGTAAGCCGCCTAGGCCTGCACCAGAAATAAAGCCTCTACAATAATTGCTTAGAGCATAAAGTCTCATTTGCAGGTCGTCACTGTCTTCTGGTAGCAATAGGTCAAACTCATAATCATCTGAGAACAGCTCAGAATGGACGCGAAGTATCATTTTTTCAAGCAATGCTAAGCCATTGTCATCAGCAATTTCTAATAAACTGGAGTGTTCGCGCCATAGAGTAGCAGCAGAGGTTTCTTCTAGCATGCACAGCAACCCACAGAGCACACCATAGTCCTCGGCAAGCTCTAGGCTGTCAAATTGTTGTAGTAAAGCGTGAATTTGGGTTTCTTTATCTGAGGAATGTGACATAAAAACTTTGTAAAATAAGTAAAGTTTGCCAAAATGGCATTGATAAAATGAGCAGATTTTTATTGAAAAACTGCTATACTAAAAAGTAAATTATAACAGTTTAGGCTAGGAATATGACAACCAACCCAAACAATAACGACATTGATTCTACAACATTGCAAGGCAGTGTGAATCAACTTAAATTAAATGTGAAATTAGCGACGACAAATGCCAGTCACTTTGCTGATCATATCCAACAATTACAAGCACAAATTACCGAGCTTACTCAACAAAGAGATGAGGCTGTAGAAGATAGAAATGAAATGCATGCTAGGTTAGATCGTTTGGTCGCCAGATTAAGATTAATGGGTTTGGAGCAAAGTCACTATGAGTAATGTTGATGTCAGTCTTTTATCAAGACCTTTTAATATCGCCTGTAAGCTAGAGCAGCAAGATGCTTTGCACTCAGCCGCAAAAATGCTAGACAGTGAGCTTCATTCATTGCGAGACTCTATGACTCACGGTGTTGAATTTGAAAAACTGGTTGTGACCGCTGCGTTAAATTTCTGTGGTAGATACGGCAGATTAGTGGCTGAGTTTGAAGATTACATGACCGCTATTATCGATACCAATAATGAGTTGTCTCAACAACTAGCAGATATGCCCAATCCAGCTGAGTTTATCAAAGCCACAATGGAAGAAAACGGTTTAGGTGACATAGAAGGAGCAGAGGTAGCTTCAAGTTCTCTATCTGCGGAAAATTCATCGGCAGATGAAAGTGTTAGTGAGTCTGCAGAAAGCTCTTTTGAGTTTCAAGATAGCTATGACAAACCTTTGACGGGGTTTGATGCTGGTATGGATTTTAGCCCTTTTGAGGACGATGAGTTAGATATTGACTTTGAGCCAAGCTCAAATACCTCATCAAAATCGTAGAGAAAAGTAGCTAAGAAAGTCTGGAGTATCTAGACAATTTGAAAATCTCGGCGTATTCTTTATACACGCTTACTGAGCTGTTTGATAGGATTGCCGGGTAACCCCTTGTTCCTAATTTTACTTCCCGGAGTAAGAGTCTATAGTGCTACTGTGCATGTCCACTAGATGGAAAGCCTAAGGTGCTATACTCGTCTCCACTTGAACCTTTTGGTTCAAGGGTATAGGTAGACCGTCGGCAGCCTGGTAGGCACTTAATTTATCTTCTTAGCTTTGCAATTTCATGGCAATCACCAATAAATCTCTCAGGCTGCTCAAAAGGCAGAGTCGGCGAAACCTCTCAGATTCTGATAGGTCTGCCGCCAATACTAGTATTTGTCGGCAGATATTAAATTCTGACGCCTATCGTGAGGCGAAACATATTGCGGCCTTTAAATCTTTCGATGGTGAAGTTGATTTAACAGAGGTAATAGAGCGTTGTTGGCAAGACAATAAAACAGTCTATCTGCCCGTTATTCTCGGCTTAGGGAAACCTTTACTCTTTGTTCCTTATCAGCAACAAGACGTATTGATTATTGCAGAATATGGCATAGAGCGGCCAGATCACCCCAAAGCTCTTTGGGTAGAGTCACGCACGTTAGATTTGGTTTTAACACCACTCGTGGCTTTTACCAGCAATAAACATCGCATGGGAATGGGTGCTGGATATTACGATAGAAGCTTCGCTTTTAAAAAGTCAGATGCGAATCATAAGCCAACATTGCTTGGTGTGGCTTATGATTGTCAGCGATGTGAAGAGATCACAGTAGAGGAATGGGACGTGCCACTTGACTCTGTGGTTACCGAGACACGATTTCTGTAAAATCTATTCTATATAGTCAACCTGTAAAGCGCTTACAGGCTGTTGTCATTCAAAAACATACTATAAGCAGGATTATCGGTTTCGGGCCAATAGCGATAGCCAATCTTTGTTAAATGCTCGTTGAGAGATACTAACTCGCTATCCGCCGCTTGAATACCCACTAAGACTCTGCCATAGGCTGCGCCGTGATTTCGATAGTGAAATAAGCTGATATTCCAGTTTCCAAGACCTCTGAGAAAGTTCAGCAATGCTGAAGGGTGCTCTGGGAATTGAAAGCGAAACAGATGCTCTTTTTCATCTAATACCGCATGACCGCCTACCATATGCCGCAGATGCAGCTTAGCCAGTTCATTGTCACTGAGGTCCATTACCTTTATGCCAGTGTCTTGAAGCTCAGTCATAATCGCTAATTGCTCTTTTTTGCCATCGCGAAGTTGAACGCCAACAAAGATATCGGCTTCGGCCTTATCTGCAAAGCGATAGTTGAACTCAGTGATGTTTCTATTGCCAATCGTTTCGCAGAAAGCGAGAAAACTTTGCTTTTTTTCTGGAATGCGTACAGCGAATAATGCTTCCTTATGTTCACCAATATCTGCGCGTTCAGAAATATGCTTCAAGCGATCAAAATTAACATTGGCGCCAGAATTAATTGCGACAAAAGTTTTATTGTCAGCTTGCAGTGACCCTACTTTTGCTAATGCTTGCTGGTATTTCTTTAACCCAGCAATAGCCACTGCACCTGCTGGCTCAGCAATAGCGCGAGTATCATCATATATGTCTTTAATAGCCGCACATATTTCATCTGTCGTCACAGTGACCATAAGGTCAACCACCTGCCTAGCTACTCGAAAATTTTCGTCTCCAATCTGCTTAACGGCTACGCCATCAGCAAATATGCCAACTTCATCAAGCGTGATGCGAGTTTGTTTATCTAGAGCCTCTTTCATGCTGGCGGCATCTTCAGGCTCGACCCCGATTATCTTGATTTCGGGTCTAAGCGCTTTAATTGCTGCCCCGACACCTGCTATTAAGCCACCGCCACCAACAGGAATAAAAACAGCTTCGATATCCGCTGTGGTCTGTCGTAAAATTTCCAAGCCGATAGTTCCTTGGCCTGCAATCACGTCTTCATCATCAAATGGAGGGGTGAAAGTTAGCGCTTTTTCGGCGGCTAACTGCTTAGCATAGGCATTTGCTTGATCAAAATTTACGCCATGCTTGACAACCGTACCACCAAAATTTTCAACAGCCGTTATTTTAATATCAGGTGTAGTTTCTGGCATGACAATTATAGAAGGGATGCCCAGATGTGATGCAGATAAGGCAACACCTTGGGCATGATTTCCGGCTGAAGCGGTTATCACGCCTTTTTGCAAAGCCTCAGTAGGAAGCTGTGAGATTTTATTATAAGCACCGCGTATCTTAAAAGAAAAAACAGGCTGTTGATCCTCCCTTTTCAATAATATATTGCATTGTAGTCTTGTTGATAACTTAGGCATATTGTCAAGACTGGTTTGCTTGGCGACATCATAGACTTTGGCGTTTAAGATGCGCTTTAGGTAATCATTTAATAAGTTTGCGTGTGCATTATCTGTCATATAGAAAGTTGTGGGATAAGAAAAATTATATTGGGCTTGCATTATAGCTAACCTGATAGAGAATACCCATAGACAAACGTTAAACAGAGCAATTAATCATAAGGAAAGATAATGGATCAAAATGCACTAAAACAAGCTGTTGCAAAAGCAGCGATGGATTATGTTGAGCCAGGCATGATTGTAGGTGTTGGGACTGGGTCAACAGTGAACTACTTCATTGATGAGTTAGCAAAAATGAAACACGATATAGAAGGAGCGGTTTCTAGCAGCGAGCAATCTACAGAGAGGCTTAAGGCTATTGGTATTCCTGTGTTTGATTTAAATAGCACTGGGGGATTATCAGTTTATATAGATGGTGCAGATGAGTTCGATCAGCACAAGCGATTAATCAAAGGCGGGGGAGGTGCACTCACCCGCGAGAAGATTATCGCTGCTGCTAGTGATAAATTCATTTGTATTGCAGATGAAACAAAGCGAGTAGACGTGTTAGGGAGATTTCCCTTGCCGATCGAAGTGATTCCCATGGCAAGAAGCTATGTGGCTAGAGAAATAGTCAAGCTAGGAGGGCAGCCAGAACTCAGACAAGGTTTTACCACTGATAATGGTAATGTGATCTTAGATGTATATAATTTAAAGATAATGGAGCCAGTAAA
>CAKMZF010000008.1:0-18284 GCA_929200405.1 uncultured Gammaproteobacteria bacterium
AAGTTTTGGTTATGTTTTAGAAAAGTAACCAAAACTTGTTCAATTTGTATTGGATTGCTTGGCTAATATTGTGTGCCCTTGACAACGTTGATTGAGAATAACTGTGAGATTGTTGGTTTGAGTAAGAGATTTTTCTCTTAGTGAGATGAGGATTAATTGGAATATATAGGGCGATAAAAAAGAGTTTATCGCCCTTAACAACAGATGCAAGTATAGGTAGTTATTTTTTGTTAGCTATTTGTTGTTGTATCTGGTTTAGGAAGTTATCTACAGCAAGTGTCTCTGATTGATCAGAACCTAATCGACGCACAGAAACGGTACCGTCTTCGACTTCTTTGTTGCCTAAAACGAGCGTTAAGGGTACTTTTTGCTTGGCGTATTCTCTAACCTTATAAGAGACTTTATTGTTGCTGGTATCTGTTATTACGCGAATGCCTGCTTGTTGGAGCTTTTGGCCAAGAGAGATTACCGCGTCATCTAGCTGGTTGGTAATGCCAATAACTACAGCTTGCGTAGGTGCTAACCAAAGCGGGAAGGTGCCAGCGTAGTTTTCTATTAATATTCCGATAAAACGCTCCATAGAGCCGACAATGGCTCTGTGAAGCATGACAGGTCTCTGGCGGCTGTTATCTTCTGCGATATAAACCGCATCTAAGCGTTCCGGAAGCACAAAGTCTAGTTGCATAGTGCCGCATTGCCAGCTTCTGCCGATGGTATCTTTTAGGTGATATTCAATTTTAGGACCATAAAACGCGCCTTCATTGGTCATTTCCTCCCATTCTACATTAGAGGCACGTAGGGCTTCTCGTAACCCTTCTTCGGCTTTGTCCCAGACTTCGTCACTGCCTGCACGCTTGTCAGGTCGTAAGGCAAGTTTGATCTCAATGTCTGTAAAGCCAAAATCTTTATAGAGTTCCATTAGTTGGGTGTTGAAGTTGATAACTTCTTCGGTTACTTGGTCATTTGTACAGAAGATATGTCCATCGTCTTGTGTAAAGCCGCGAACTCGCATAATCCCATGTAAAGCGCCTGATGGTTCGTTACGATGACAGGAGCCGAACTCCGCCATACGCAATGGTAGGTCACGGTAAGAGTGCAGGGTATTATTAAAGATTTGCACATGACAGGGGCAGTTCATGGGCTTAACTGCGTAAAGCCGTTTTTCACTTTCAGTGGTAAACATATTTTCACGATAGTTTTCCCAGTGACCAGAAGCTTCCCATAGTGATCTGTCGGCAATTTGAGGGGTTTTAACTTCTTGATAGTCAGCTTGGATGAGCTTCTGGCGTATGTATTGCTCGATAATTTGCCAGATAGTCCAGCCTTTGGCATGCCAAAAAACCATGCCCGGCGCATGTTCTTGTAAATGAAATAAATCTAGTTGCTTGCCAATGCGTCTGTGGTCTCGCTTCTGCGCTTCTTCCAACATATGCAGATGCGCTTTGAGTTGTTTTTTGTCAGCAAAAGCTACTCCGTAAATACGAGTGAGCTGCTGATTGTCACTATTTCCCCGCCAATAAGCACCAGCTAAAGTGGTTAGCTTAAAGGCTTCACCAGCTTGTGATACTGTGCGTAAGTGTGGGCCTCGGCAGAGGTCCATAAATGTATCTTCACCATTGTTACCTTGGCGATAAAGCGAAATCTGTTGCTCGCTTTCTGGTGTGTCACGAATGATTTCAGCTTTGTAGCTTTCTCCTTTATTCTCAAAGTAGCTAATGGCCTCATCTCTTGCCCAAAGTTCACGGGTGACTTCATTGCCTTCTTTAATGATTTTACGCATAGTTGCTTCAAGTGTTGCCAAATCCTCAGGGGTGATGTTTTGTGGAAACTCAACATCGTAGTAAAAGCCATGCTCAATCGTAGGTCCAATGGCAAGTTTGGCTGTCGGGAAGTGTGTCTTGATTGCCCGAGCCAGTATTTGCGCAGCTAAAGTGTGGCGTAGAACATCAAGGCCTTCCTCATCTTTACTGGTGAGTATGCTAACATTGGCGTCTTCAGAAATTTGATGATAGATATCACGTTGTTCGCCATCTACTTTGATTGCGATAGCTGCTTTTGCTAGCCCAGGGCCGATGTCGGTCGCTATGTCCAATCCTGTAACAGGATGGTCGAATTGGCGTTGGCTACCGTCTGGCAAAGTGATGATTGGCATGATTTCCTCAATACATAATGCAAAGCGGGCATTATAGCCTAAACTCGAGGATAATTTATACTGGCTACAGCGTAGATATTGGCTAATTTCATCGCGATTTCCCTTTGATATATTTTTTTGAGCTCGCAATTAGTGCTTGTTCATTAGGAGATTCTTTTGACGACAGAAAATTTTTGGTATTTCGGCTTTGGTTCTTTGATTAATAAAGCCACTCGTCCAGGCAATCATTTGATGTTGCCTGCCACACTGCAAGGCTTCACTAGAGAATGGAGCTACCGCAGTATTGGCAGTTATGCCAATGTTACAGCGCTTAATATTCTACAAGCCCAAGGCAGGCAGACAACTGGAGTCTTGGTGGCGGAGCCGCTTGAGAGGTTGGCCTCTTTAGATGAGCGAGAACATGGTTATGTGCGCTTAGAAATAGATTATCGTCAATTATATTTTGATCAACTGAGTCTGCCTGAGAAAATATTGCTGCAATTGAAGAAAGAAAAAATATATCTATATCAAGCTTGTGAAACACATTATTTTTTGGCTGATGAGAATTATCCGATATTGCAAAGTTATATTGATGTGGTGATTGCTGGCATTATTGAGATGTTCGATTACCAACAAGCTGTATTAGCAGTGCGGAATTGGCAGGGTTTTGAT
Organism: uncultured Gammaproteobacteria bacterium; assembly: GCA_929200405.1. Lineage (GTDB taxonomy): Bacteria > Pseudomonadota > Gammaproteobacteria > Cardiobacteriales > CAKMZF01 > CAKMZF01. Next base: position 2,804 of record CAKMZF010000008.1, read on the forward strand.
CGACCTATCGCCAATGATAGGAATCAGCCTATTTACCCCAGAGCGATTAATTTTACCTCGGAAACGTTGAAAAAAATTGATAACGTATTGCTAGAAGCCTACGCCCAATAACGGGTTTATAGATAAGGGGATGACATCCAGGCGATGCTATTTCTGATTTTTTGGACTAGAGAAATGGCGTTATAATCCAGAATTGTATAGAGTGCACTGCTCTTTTTGATGTTTGCAACATAACCCCAAAGTGCTTGAGACAGAGCTGCATCGTGACACTCAATGCCAGACTCGTAATTTAGCATTAAACTTCTAGGGTCCCAGTTGGGTGAACCTACAAAGCAATAATCATTATCTACCAAAAAAAGTTTGGTGTGAGAAAATGACCCTTCTCTAAAGTAAATATTGGCACCGCTTTCAATCGCTTCTTTGATAATATGCATTCTCGCCCATTGCATTATTTTCTGGTCTAAGATCTGAGGCAGGTAAATATCCACGTTCACACCGTGTAGAGTTGCGGTTTGTATAGCGTCTAGCATGGAAGAAGTGGGAATGAAATATGGGGTTACGATCGTCACTTTGTGACTCGCGCGGGATATCTGCCCATGAAAAAGTGCCGCGAAACGATTCCAAGCGTCAGAAGGTCCATCGCTTATCGCTCTTACCCATGTTTCATGGTTGTTTTGCTGGGGAAATACTGCTTTGGAATGTTGATGAGTAAGGTTCCTTGGTGGTTTTTTTGCAGACATAAATGCCCAATCCGCATCAAATATATGCTGACAATCTTGTGCTATAGAGCCTGTGAACTTAAAATGTAAATCATCAACTGGTGCTTTGAAGCCATTAATTTTCTGCCATTTTCCCCGCTTACTTGCATACTGAGTCTGGCTGTGGCGTTGGCTGATATTTAACCCGCCTGTAAAGACAGTGGCTTCATCTATGACCAATAATTTACGGTGGTTTCTCAGGTTGACAGAAAAGCTCGGTGGAAAAAGCCTAGGGGGGATAAATTGTTTAAAGTTGATATCATTTTTTAGCAACGGCCAAGCTATGCTAGATAGTTTGGGCCATTGATTAATCGCTCCAATCCCATCAATAATAATCTGTATTTGCACACCGTTTGCTTTCGCTGTTTGCAGTGCTCGTACAAACTTAAGCCCAATCGCATCAGCATCGAAAATATAGGTAGTTAAGCAAATTTTTTGTTTTGCTTGCTGTATGCTGAGAAGCATGGCTTCATAAGCATCATCTGGAGATTGGAAGTGATTTATTTCGGTACAGGTATGGGCTTGGTATGGCGTAAGCTGAGAGCCGGTCAGAAATGAACTAGGTAAAGTTTGCTGAGGCAGTGTCGGTGTAACTGGTGCAGTTTTTTGGTTAGGTAAGTGGTTAGAAGAGGGTGTCGTAGCGTTATATGATTGGGGGATGTCATGCAGCTTAACAGCCCTGCGTTTGACGCGACTAATGCCAAATACATAATAAAATAAGCCACCGAAAATTGGAGCTAAGATAATAATAGCTGCCCAACCCAGCATTGCCGATGGTCGAGTTTTGTTCATTAAAATATGGACTAAGGCGAGTACAAGAATAATTGACTGTGCAATGATTAATAAATAATGGCCTGTCAGAAAGCTGTTAAACAGATTTATCATTGTGCGTTATTATCTATATGCTTGAGTATCCAATATCCCAATATTCTCGGCACGTCTATCGAACTATTCTTCAATCAGCATCTGGTATGGATGATGTTGTACATGTGGTTTTCAAAATTGGTAAGTTTGCATAAGTTCTGTTTGCGAATATTACCTTGAGGAATCGTCCAAGCCTTCATTTCTTTGCTCTACCTCATGGAATTCCGCATCGATAGTGTCTCCATTAGCAGAGGACTGTTGTCTGTTTGCGCCGCCGTTGCGGTAGAACTGTCCTGCACCTGGTGTGCCGACATTGACGCGAACACTCGGAATAAACGGCTTGCCAGTTATTTTGCACCATATCCATCGTATAACTAGGGCAACGGCCATGATACAGAAAACAATAGCGACGATGCTAAGCATGACACTAGCGGTAAAGAAACCTACGACGGCAAGGATTATTAGGCTGAGAAAGGCCATTACTTTCTGACCCAAACTTAGGTTTGAAAATTGTTGTTTTGAGGTGCTTCTAGTGTTCTGCATTCTATTTACTCTGCAAATTTATATTACTGTAGCTATGGTAGCTGCTTTGCTAAATTCAACTTGACTTGCCGTTAAAGTGATCAAAAAAGTGTAACAATTTGTAAGCGCAGAGTGTAGTAGTTTTTATTATTTAGCGCGTAATTTAGTGTGTAGAGGTTACTAAAAGATCTAGATTTTGGTCCCATAACCGGACAGTGGCAATACTCACTAGCTTTGGTGTTTCCACAAGAACACAGGGGCTGGTTATTACCGTAGCGACCTCATCACCTGCATCTGGTTGCACAGAGGTGATGCTCATATCGATATTGTTACCGTTTTTTATAATCATGTTAGAGTATAAAAAGTTTACCTGATAACCCGAACTTGGCTTTTGGCCAATACCAGCTAACAATACCGATGCATTGTCAAAATCAACAAGCGGTAAGTCCTCAAGATCTTGACTGTCTTCAGCATCTAATACATCTTGATAAAAAGCTGATAGCTCTGCGGTAGAGTTGAGTAGCGTTACATAGGGGCTGGTCTGATCAAGGCTGCAAATAGGCATGCTGTCGATAACAGTAGCTGGGACGGTTTGTCCTTTTTCCGGAAAGCTGCCACTGACAGTTTGACAGCCGCTTATAAACAAAGCCGATGCGACACTACCAACTAGCAGTGATAGTCGTGTGAGCTTTGTGATAGTGAGACAGGAGCTTTGATTTGGTTGTAGGTTTTTAGCAGTCATGGTGATAAATTTATTATTGTCGTGAATTAGGTTATTCAGGGTTTTCTTGGGGTAATGTCTTGAATCAAAGAAAATAATCTAGTTTTATTACAGTATATAGCTCGGATTGAGCTTATTTAAGCAATAATTTTAACTCAAATAACTGTTATTCGGTAGCTTTTTGTTAGTGAAATGTTACAGAGCTTGTCGATGGCCGGATTTATGGCTTGGAAAAAGTATTGATTAAGGTTTTGATTCTCAGTTGGGTTGTCGATAGAATACGTGGCTCTAATTATAAAGGGAAGTTATGGAACTCAATCTGCATTTTGAAAAAATTAAAGACCTCAATGAACGAGTAGATGCGCTTAGGGGGTTTCTTTGACTTTGATGTCAAAGTTGAGCAATTAGATGAGGTTACCAGAGAGCTAGAACAACCCGATGTATGGAATGATCCTGATAGAGCGCAAGATCTGGGCAAGCAAAGAAGTGCATTGGAAATTGTCGTTAATGGTATTCAATCACTGATGCAATCTCTAAATGACTCGGCCGAGTTACTGGAGATGGCAGATGCAGAAGATGACGAAGGCACCGCAGAGATGGTGATTGCTGAATTGGATGGCTATGAGGCTAAAGTAGAAGTACTTGAGTTTAGGCGGATGTTTGCAGGTGAAGCAGATCATTGTAATGCCTTTGTAGATATACAGTCTGGCTCAGGCGGTACCGAGGCACAGGATTGGGCGAGCATGGTGCTGCGAATGTATTTGCGTTGGTGCGAATCTAAAGGCTTTAAAGCGGAGTTAATGGAAGTCTCAGATGGTGATGTAGCTGGTATAAAATCGGCGACCATCAGAGTAGAAGGTGAATATGCCTATGGCTGGTTGCGCACAGAAACTGGGGTTCATCGTTTGGTTAGAAAATCGCCATTTGATTCAAATGCCAAAAGACATACCTCATTTTGTGCCTGCTTCGTTGCCCCTGAAATTGATGACAATATAGAGATAGATATTAATCCGGCTGATTTACGAATAGATGTTTATCGGGCGTCAGGAGCTGGTGGTCAACACGTCAACAGAACAGAGTCGGCAGTGCGGATTACCCATAACCCCAGTGGTATAGTGGTGCAATGTCAAAATGATCGCTCGCAGCATAAAAACAAAGCCACTGCCATGAAGCAGTTAAGAGCGAAGCTCTATGAACTAGAGATGCAGAAACGACGTGACAGCAGTCAAGCGGTCGAAGATACCAAAGATGATATCGGCTGGGGCAGCCAGATTCGCTCCTATGTGTTGGATCAAAGTCGAATTAAAGATCTGAGAACCAATGTTGAGAATAGTAATACCCAAGCGGTACTAGATGGCGATTTAGATAAGTTTATAGAAGCCAGCCTAAAAAGTGGTTTATAAAACCGCATTAGTACAAATTAGACAGTCGATAAGATTTACAAAAAATTGAATAAAATGAGAGTTGCATGACAGATTCAACCCCTAAAAATGATGCCATAGATGCTGACCAAGTTCCTCAAGATGAGAACAAGTTAATTGCAGAGCGTCGCCAAAAATTAAACGCCATTCGAGAACAAGGCAATGCATTTCCTAATGACTTTCGCCGTGATAGCTTAGCCGCAGATGTGCATCAGCAATATGAGGCATTAGAGAAAGAAGACTTGGCAGAGAAAAATGTCACCGTTAGCCTCGCTGGTCGTTTGATGGCAAAGCGGATAATGGGCAAGGCGAGCTTTGTTCAGTTGCAAGATAGCAGTGGCCGCATTCAGCTCTATGTTGCTAGAGATGAGCTAGCTGCGGGTAATTATCCGGATTTTAAACACTGGGATATCGGCGATATTATCGGTGTTACTGGAGCACTCTTTAAAACCAAAACTGGCGAGCTGTCGGTGCGGGCTGCTGAGATTAGATTGCTGACAAAGTCTCTACGTCCGCTACCGGAAAAATATCATGGCATAAGCGACCAAGAAATGAAATATCGCCAGCGCTATGTAGACCTAATTGTCTCTGAACCAACCAGAAATGCTTTTCAAATTCGCTCAGCAGCAGTGCGATATATCCGTGAGTATTTCTTTCAACAAGGCTTTACTGAAGTAGAGACCCCAATGATGCAAGTGATTCCTGGTGGTGCAACAGCGAAGCCATTTGTTACCCATCACAATGCCTTAGATCTGGATATGTATCTGCGAATTGCGCCGGAGCTGTATTTAAAGCGTTTGGTTGTGGGTGGCGTTGAAAAGGTTTATGAGATTAATAGAAATTTCCGTAACGAAGGGCTATCAACACGCCATAATCCAGAGTTTACCATGCTGGAGTTTTATTGGGCCTATGCTGACTATAACGACTTGATGGATATGACCGAAGAGTTGCTACAGGGCTTGTGCCAGACAGTATTGGGCACTACTACAGTGAGTTATCAGGGTGAAGAATATGACTTTGGCTCTGCCTTTGTGAGACTGCCAATGAAGCAAGCAGTATTGCAATACAACCCTAGCTTATCAGCAGAGGATGTTGAAAGTTTTGAGACTTTAAAATCCTACTTAGTAGAGACCCTTAAAGTAGAAATCAATGAAGGTATTGGCTTGGGTGGTCTGCTAACCCTTGTGTTTGAAGAAACAGTTGAGCACTTGCTTAAAAACCCAACTTTCATCACTGAATATCCGACAGAGGTGTCGCCGCTGTCACGCCGCAATGATGACAATCCTGATATTACTGATCGTTTCGAGCTATTTATTGGCGGACGTGAGATTGCCAATGGTTTTTCAGAGCTGAATGATGCGGAAGACCAAGCCGAGAGGTTCCAAGCACAGGTAGACGCCAAAGATGCAGGTGATGATGAAGCAATGCACTATGATGCCGATTACATTCGCGCACTAGAATACGGTTTACCGCCAACAGCTGGTGAAGGGATAGGCATTGATCGATTGGTTATGTTGTTATGTGATGCACCATCGATTCGTGATGTTATTCTGTTCCCGCATATGAGACCAGAAGCAGGTGTATAGATATAGAGTTGCTTGATTAGCGAGTCTTATAAAAAAGCCACGATCTATTGTATTAGATCGTGGCTTTTTTTGAGAAGGGCATACACATCTGATCTGATGTCCTCAGGGCAGTCAGTGGTAAGGACGGCTAATGAACCCTTCTAATTCAGCTAACTTTTAGTGCGCAGATTTGCCTCGTAGTTTCTGAATATAGTGAATAACAGCCACCAAAATTGATCCGGCAATAATTCCTACCGTTGCATTGGCAAGCATCGGCGTTATCGCAGCCAAAACGCTGCCAATACCGGGGAGTGTTGCTGCAGAATGTGCTAGACCCTCAATCGCATGGCTTAGCTGATGGAAGCCGTGCGTTAGAATGCCGCCGCCTACTAAAAACATCGCTACGGTGCCAAAGAAAGACAGTGCTTTCATTAACAGTGGTGCCGCAGCCAGTAGACCTCTGCCGATATATTTTAAAATCACAGAATCTTTTTTACTGAGGTGTAAGCCAGCATCATCAATCTTCACAATGCCAGCTACTAGCCCGTAAACTCCCAACGTCATCGCCAAGGCAATGGTTACTAACACGGCAATGCGTGTCGGCAAAGTACTAGCAGCAACTGTGCCTAGTGTTATCACGATGATTTCCGCGGATAAAATAAAGTCTGTGCGAATAGCACCCTTAATTTTCTCCTTTTCTAAAGCGACCAAATCTGCCTCTGGGTCAAGTAAAGCATTGGTTAATTCGGCGCGATGCTCATCAATCTTTTCTTTGCTTTCTAAATAGACGTGAAGAATTTTCTCGACTCCTTCATAGCAGAGGTAAGCGCCGCCGATCATCAGCATGACGATGATTAAGCTCGGTGCAACCGCACTAATCAGTAAGGCTGCGGGTACTAAAATCGCTTTATTGAGCATAGAGCCTTTGAATACCGCCCATACCACAGGAAGCTCACGCTCCGCTCTTACACCGCTAACCTGTTCAGCGTTTAGCGCTAGATCATCCCCGAGTACGCCAGCTGTTTTCTGTGCTGCAATTTTGGTCTGCGCAGCAACATCGTCAAGCAATGCCGCCATGTCGTCTAATAGTAGAAATAAGCTACTAGCCATAAGTAAAACCTCTATTGAATCTGTAATCGTATAATATTTGAGTGCTATTCTACCTAAAAATCATAAAGACGTGGTTAATCTGCATAACAATAACGCAATTGCTAAATAAAAGAGGCAGTCGCAGGTTATATTTAGCGTCTACTTCCTTCTGAAATAAGAATGCCGTAAAATTAACGGATGTCATTATACCTATCCCTAGAAAAGAGTCGAAAATGAGCAAGCCTAAAATCCGTAATATGGAAGAGTTTGCTTCATTTTGCGGTATCTCGCGTCCAACTGTCTCTAAATACTTTAATGATCCTGATAGTGTTCGCAGCTCATCTAAAGAAACCATAGAGCAGGCGCTGGCTGTTTGTGATTACCGACCGAATATGTTCGCGGTGAATCAAAATCGCAAGCTGACCAAAAATATCGGTATTGTGGTACCATATCTGGCAGACCCATTTTTTGCAGAAATTGCACGTCAAATAGAGACTCTGGTCATCAATGCCGGTTATCGACCTTTGTTGTTAAGCTCACACGGTGATCCACAGCTAGAGGTGGGCAATTTGGAGGCATTGCGAGCGATTAAACCGGCTGCAGTGTTGCTAGCGCCATTAGGTAGAGCGTCTAATCATGAAGCGCTTGAGAAATTTTGTAATGATGTGCCAACGGTGAACTTCGATGCAAATGTCGAGGGAATTGGCGAGGCGTTTGTGGGGCACAATAACGAAAAAGCCACCACTACAATGGTGAATTATTTAAGCCGAGCAGGCTCACCACCTTGCTTCTTTGAAATGAAAAAACCGCCAAACCCTAATGCCAATAAAAGACGCATTGCTTACATCGCAGGAATGGAGCGCTTAGGCTTGGAGCCTCATATAGTTCAGGCTGATGGTGAGGGTTGGGAGCTAGAAGAAATAGGCTATAAAGCAGGCTTAAAAGCCTTGTCTCAGAATGCCTTTGCTACTAATACCATATTTTGCAGTAATGACCGTTTGGCGATTGGTTTTTTGGCGGCAGCTTATGAGCTAAAAATATCGGTAGGGCGAAGCGACGAGGATTCACTGCGAGTAGCAGGGCATGATAACCATCCGGTATCACGCTATACTTGCCCTATGCTGACAACTTACTCTCACAACTATAAACAAATAGCTCAAAAAAGCGTTGAGATTACTTTAGCGCTAATAGATGAAGACAATCGCGGCGGCGCTAGAAAAACTATTTTATACGACGGTGAGCTTATTATGCGTGCATCTGCCTAAATAAACAGCAGTTAAATTAAAATCTTTACCCGAGTAAAATATTTAATTGACAAGGTGAAAAATATAGCAGTATAATTTTCCTGCATATTAGAAATATGAGGAGAAATAATTATGCGGTTTACTAAATCAATTTTTGCAGCCACTGCGGTCGCTGCTATGGTTAGCGGCGGTGCATTGGCAGAGTCACTAACGATTGCTACTGTGAATAACGGTGACATGATCAGAATGCAAGGTCTTACTGAAGATTTCACAGCCAAGACTGGCCATGAAGTAGAGTGGGTAACATTAGAAGAAAATGTGCTTCGCCAGAGAGTCACTACCGATATTTCAACCAAAGGTGGTGCGTTCGATATTATGACAATCGGCATGTACGAAACGCCAATCTGGGGCAGCAATGGCTGGTTGGTTCCACTAGATGATTTATCTGATGAATATAATGCCGCTGATATTTTACCAGCAATGAGTGGCGGCCTTAGCCATGATGGCACGTTGTTCGCAGCACCATTCTACGGCGAAAGTTCGATGATAATGTATCGCACAGACTTGATGGAAGCAGCAGGCTTAGAGATGCCAGATGCACCATCATGGGCTTTCATTGCTAAAGCTGCCCGTGAAATGACAGATCGTGATAAGGACATCAACGGTATTTGTCTACGTGGTAAAGCAGGTTGGGGTGAAGGCGGCGCTTTCATTACCGCTATGTCTAACTCATTTGGCGCTCGCTGGTTTGATGAGAAGTGGAATGCACAGTTTGACACCAGAGAGTGGTCAGACACCCTTAACTTCTTTGTGAACATGATGAAAGACGCTGGTCCTGCAGGCTATGCAACCAATGGCTTTAACGAAAACCTATCGCTTTTCCAACAGGGAAAATGTGGCATGTGGATAGACGCGACAGTAGCCGCTTCTTTTGTAACTAACCCTAAAGACTCAACCGTCGCTGACAAAGTCGGTTTTGCATTGGCACCAGATAATGGCATGGGTGTGAGATCAAACTGGCTATGGGCTTGGGCGCTAGCTATCCCTGCTGGTACTCAAAAAGAAGCTGCGGCAAAGCAGTTTATTGAGTGGGCAACTTCAACCAGCTATATTGAGTTAGTTGCAGAGAAAGAAGGTTGGGCGAATGTACCTCCTGGTGCGCGCATTTCACTTTATGAGAACTCCAACTACAAAGATATTCCTTTCGCTAAGAAGACTTTAGAGTCTATCCTGTCTGCGGATCCGAATAACTCGACAGTTGATCCTAGCCCTTACGTTGGTGTGCAGTTTGCTGCAATTCCAGAGTTTGCGGGTATTGCGACAGAAGTGAGCCAAGAGTTCTCTGCGGCTTATGCTGGTAAGCAAACTGTAGCTGAGGCATTGGCTAAAGCGCAGGATATTACCAATGAAGCAATGGAAGCTGCTGGCTACCGTTAATTTCTTCATGACTTCTTAAGAGAGCGAGGTTTTTTCTCGCTCTCTTATTTCGAATCTTTCAAATTTTTATAATTCAAATGTATCGGCTGACTGATTAGCTGATATTGTAGGAGATACTGTCTTATGGCTACCCATCATTCTCGATCTGCAGCGCGTCTAATGATGGCCCCTACGGTTATTTTGTTATTAGGGTGGATGCTTGTCCCGCTAATCATGACGCTGTACTTCTCGTTTAAGAAATACCTACCTCTGAGAGGAGGCGATTTAGGCTGGGTCGGATTTGACAACTATGTTCGGTTCGTCACATCCAGCTCTTTCTGGCCCAGCGTGGCTACTACCTTATTTATAGTTGGCTGTGTTTTAGCGATCACAGTTATTTTAGGCATATTACTGGCTATGTTGTTGGATCAACCGATGTGGGGGCAGGGTATTGTTCGTATATTGGTGATTGCGCCATTTTTTGTGATGCCAACGGTCTCTGCATTGGTGTGGAAAAACATGTTTATGGATCCCACGAATGGGATATTAGCGCATCTCTGGCGCTTCTTTGGTGCTGAACCTGTGGAGTGGTTAAGCCAAGCAAGTTTACAGTCTATAGTGATGATCGTGAGCTGGCAGTGGTTGCCATTTGCGACTTTGATTTTATTAACGGCTATTCAATCGCTGGATAGTGAGCAGTTAGAAGCTTCTGAAATGGATGGTGCTAATCATTTAAAACGATTCTGGTATATTATTTTGCCGCATTTAGGCAGAGCAATCACTATTGTTGTGCTGATTCAAACAATATTTTTGTTATCAATTTTTGCAGAGATTTTTGTGACCACAGCAGGGGCGTTTGGTACCAAGACCCTGACCTATTTAATTTTTCAACGCGTTTTAGAAAGTCAAAATGTTGGCCTTGGTTCAGCAGGTGGTGTTTACGCGATCATTCTTGCTAACCTCGTTGCTATCTTTCTGATGCGTATCGTTGGCAAAAACTTAGACACATAAGGATATTCAGTAATTATGGCACGCGCAGTTAGCTCACAAAGAAAGTTACTCAATACCTTAATCGCATGGTCATTAGGGTTGATTATCTTTTTTCCTATTCTCTGGACAATTTTGACCAGTTTTAAAACCGAAGCACAGGCAATCAATGATCCACCGATCTTTTTCTTCTTTGATTGGACCTTGGAAAATTATGCCGTTGTGCAAGAGCGCTCAAATTATATGCGTTTTCTATGGAACTCTATTTTTATCGCTGGTGGTTCCACATTGCTGGGAGTGTTGATAGCAGTGCCAGCGGCTTGGTCTATGGCATTTGTGCCCTCGAAGAGAACCAAAGATATTTTGCTATGGATGCTCTCTACCAAAATGCTGCCAGCTGTTGGTGTGTTATATCCTATCTATTTGCTTTTCATAGAGTTAGGTCTGCTAGATACTCGGGTGGGTTTAGTGGTAGTGCTTATGTTGATCAATCTGCCGATTATCGTGTGGATGCTGTATTCCTACTTTAAAGAGATACCGGGTGAAATTCTTGAGGCAGCGAGAATGGACGGTGCGTCACTTAAGAGCGAGATTTTGTATGTTTTAACGCCGATGGCAATACCCGGTATTGCCTCTACTGTGCTTTTGAACATTATCTTAGCTTGGAACGAAGCATTTTGGACTCTGAATTTAACAGCAGCAAAAGCAGCGCCGCTAACGGCATTTATTGCCAGCTACTCCAGCCCCGAGGGCTTGTTCTTTGCCAAGCTAAGTGCAGCTTCTACGATGGCGATAGCGCCGATACTTATTCTTGGCTGGTTTAGTCAGAAACAACTTGTCCGCGGTTTGACATTTGGTGCCGTGAAATAAGGACATATGAGGAATATAAATGGGACAAATTAACCTTAAAAAAGTCAGTAAATCATTTGGCAATGTCGAAGTGATTCCACCGCTAGACTTGGAGATAAACGACGGAGAATTCGTGGTTTTTGTAGGGCCATCTGGCTGCGGTAAATCAACATTATTAAGACTTATCGCTGGTCTAGAAGATGTAACCAGTGGTGAAATAGCCATTGACGGTCAAGATGCGACTGGTCTGCCTCCTGCCAAAAGAGGTTTAGCAATGGTGTTTCAGAGTTATGCGCTATATCCACATATGTCGGTTCGCAAGAACATCGCCTTCCCATTAAAAATGGCAGGCCTTCCTGTTGAAGAGCGAAATCGTCGTGTTGAAGAGGCCGCAAAAGTGCTAAACCTCACCGATTATTTAGACAGACGTCCGGGGCAGCTGTCGGGTGGTCAGCGGCAGCGAGTCGCTATTGGTCGATCAATTGTCCGAGAGCCAGAGGCATTTTTATTTGATGAGCCATTGTCTAATCTAGATGCCGCTTTACGCATGGGAATGCGACTGGAAATTAGCGAACTGCATAAGCGCCTAGAAACCACGATGGTGTATGTGACTCACGATCAAATTGAGGCAATGACGATGGCCGATAAAATCGTGGTACTGCAAGCTGGTGTTATCGAGCAGGTAGGTTCGCCATTAGAGCTATACAAACGACCTTGCAATAAATTTGTCGCCAGTTTCATTGGCTCACCCAAAATGAATTTTGTTGAAGGTGAAGAAGCCGCTAAGCATGACGCACACACCATTGGTATAAGACCAGAGCATATCGCAGTCTCAAGTGAAGAGGGTTTATGGGCTGGGAAAATTGGCGTTTCTGAGCATTTGGGTTCAGATACCTTCTTTCATGTGGCAGTAGAAGGCTTTGCTGAGTCAATTACCGTGCGCGCCGATGGTGAAATCGGTTTGGAGTATGGCGATCAAATATATCTAACCCCGAAGCTAGATAATCTGCATAAATTTGATGCAGATGGGCTGCGAATAGAATGAGTCGTTTAGCTGGTAAAACCGCATTAATCACTGGTGCAGCACGAGGCATAGGGCTGGCATTTGCCAAAGCCTATGCTGCTGAAGGGGCAAATGTTGCTTTGACAGACATTAATGGCGCAGCAGCTCGCAGCGCAGCGGATAGTTTTGACACTCCGCAGTCTCAAGTTATGGCAGTTGAGCTAGATGTCACCAGTCAGCAAAGTATCGATGCTGCTATGGAGAAGGTTATAGAGACTTTTGGGTCGATAGATATCTTGATTAACAATGCGGCAATTTTTACCGCAGCGCCTATTGCTGAGATAACTCGACATGATTATCAGCAGGTTTTTGATATCAATGTTTCCGGTACGCTGTTTATGATGCAAGCAGTGTCTCAGCGCATGATTGCTGCAGGAAAAGGTGGCAAGATTATTAATATGGCCAGTCAAGCTGGGCGCAGAGGTGAGTCATTAGTGGCCGTTTATTGTGCCAGCAAAGCGGCAGTTATTAGCCTAACGCAGTCGGCGGGGCTAAATTTGATTAATCATGGCATCAATGTCAACGCTATAGCTCCCGGTGTGGTTGATGGCGATCATTGGGATGGTGTTGATGCTTTTTTTGCACGCTATGAGAATAAGCAGCTAGGACAGAAAAAGCAGGAAGTGGGGAATGCCGTTCCCTTTGGACGAATGGGTACAGCCGAAGATTTGATAGGCATGGCGGTATTTTTAGCCAGTGACGATGCGAATTATATCGTTGGTCAAACCTATGGTGTTGATGGTGGAAATTGGGTTTGCTAAGGAACGAATTGATGAACATGCGACAACTATTACAATCATTGACGCTTGAAAATGAGAATTTAGACAGACTTCATGCCAACATAATAACACCGAAATATAATCGCGGTGACTTAACCGCTGGCATAGTCCACATAGGTCTCGGCAACTTCCATAGGGCACATCAAGCTTGGTATTTGCATCAGTTGATGCAGCAAAATTTGGCTTTGGATTGGGCGATTGTTGGTGCAGGTGTTAGAGCGTTTGATCAAGAACAACGCAGTAAGTTAGCAGCACAAGACTACTTGACTACCTTAATAGAGCTTGATCCTTCTAGTACCAGAGTAGAGATTATAGGTTCTATGATCGACTATGTTGCCATTGAAGATGACAACGCAGCGCTTATCCAGCGAATGAGCAGCGATGATATACGCATAGTGTCTCTTACGGTGACCGAAGGCGGCTACTATATAGATCCGGTTACCAAAGCATTTTTAGCTGAGGACCCAGATATTCTGCATGATGCTGATAACCCAAGCAAACCCAAAACTGCTTTTGGGGCGATATGTGCGGCTTTACAAATAAGGCGAGAGAGCAGCGGTAAACCCTTTACCGTGCAATCTTGTGATAACCTGCAAGGCAATGGGGATATTCTACGAAATACCTTAGTATCTTTAGCAAGACTTTCTGACCCAAGTCTGGCGGATTGGATTGAGCGCAACTGCAGCTTTCCAAACTCAATGGTGGATTGCATTGTGCCATCTACTGGTGAGACAGAGCGGGCCTTAGTGCGTGAATTGGGTATAGATGATGCCGTGCCGGTGACCCATGAGAACTTTCGACAGTGGGTGATAGAAGACAATTTTTGTGCGGGCAGACCGAGTTGGGAGAAAGTTGGCGTAACCTTCACTGACAGCGTTCATGACTATGAAGCTATGAAAATCCGCATTCTCAATGGTGGTCATCAACTGCTTGCCAATGCTGGCGAAGTGTTGGGCATTAACACTATATCTGAGTGTATGGCGAATCCGGCTGTGAGTGCATTTTTTACCAAAACAGCGTTAACTGAGATTGTTCCTCATGTAAAAGCGGTGCCTGACATGCAGCCAGATGTTTATGTCGAGCTGATAAAAACCCGATTTGCCAATCCGAAAATTGTTGATACCACCCGACGAGTCGCCTTTGATGGCACTTCAAGGCATCCGGGTTTTGTTATTCCGTCAATATTTGAAGGCATAGCAGCAAATACTGCTGTGAGCGGACTGATATTAGCCGAAGCGATATGGGCGCGGATGTGCGAGGGCAGTCGAGAAGATGGCTCACAAATAGAGGCAAATGACCCGAATTGGCAGGAGCTGCAACTAGTGGCTAGCGCTGCAAAAAAAGAACCGGCGCTATGGTTAGCACAGCAGCAGTATTATGCTGATCTTGCCAGCAATTCAGAAGTCGTTGAGGAATTCTCAAAGTGGCTGCGATTAATCTGGAGTGAAGGAGTCAATGTGGCTCTTACTCAGTATGTAAAAGGATAAGCTATGGCTTTTTTGGGGATAGACCTCGGCACCTCTGGGCTAAGAGTGTTATTGGTCAGCAATAGCGAAGAAGTCATCGGGGCTGTTAGTCGAGAGTATCAAACCAGTTACCCCTATGAAGGCTGGGCTGAACAGGCGCCACAGCTGTGGCTAGATGCCCTAAATGAGGCGCTTGCAGAGCTAAAAGATAAACACTCAGAATTCGTCACAATAGCTGGCATTGCCGTATCTGGGCATATGCACGGTGCGGTTTTAGTCGACCGACATGATGAGATTATTCGACCCTGTATTCTCTGGAATGACACACGAAGTCATATTGAAGCCGCAGAGATGGATGAAATTCCAGCGTTTCAAACATTGTCGGGCAATATCGTTTTTCCCGGTTTTACCGCGCCTAAATTGGAATGGTTGCGCAAACATGAACCAGAAAATTATCAGCGCATAGCAAAAGTCGTTTTACCCGCCAGTTATCTTAATTGGTATATGACAGGGCAGTACACAATTGACAAATCAGATGCCTCGGGAACTGCTTGGCTAGATGTCGGTAAGCGTGATTGGTCTAATGAACTGCTAGCCCTAGGAAATATGCAAGCGCAGCAAATGCCAGCGCTAGTAGAAGGCTGTGAGTCAGCCGGTATGCTGCGTCCTGATTTGGCGCAGAAATGGGGATTATCAGATCAGGTGATTATCGCGGGCGGCGCTGGCGATAATGCGGC
>CAKMZF010000008.1:18384-39949 GCA_929200405.1 uncultured Gammaproteobacteria bacterium
TATCAGAGCTGCGTTTACTGGGCTTAGCACTCAAACCACATTGGACATGATGACGCAGTCTGTACTTGAAGGCGTGGCGTTTGGGCTTAGAGATTCAGCTGAGGCCATGAAGAAAAACGGCACAGTTATTCAAACACTCTATGCTATTGGTGGTGGAGCGAGGTCAACGTATTGGCTAAAATTGATTGCGACAGTGCTTAATATACCATTGCAGGTGCCAAGAGATGGTGAATATGGTGCCGCCTTAGGTGCAGCAAGACTGGCAAAAATAGCAGTGACTGGCGAAACAGTAGACAGCGTGATAGTGTCACCAAAAAATACCGAAGAGATAACACCGGTGGCTGAATTGGTCGAACTCTTTGATCAGCAATATTTTGCTTTTCAGTCAGGCTATCCCGCGTTAAAGTCTTTGTAGGGAAATACAATATAAGATGAGAGAGGTGCATATATGATACTTTGCTGTGGTGAAGCTCTAATTGATATGATTCCTGAGCCAGCAGTCTCTGCAAAGAGTAGCTTTACGCCATATTCTGGCGGTGCTATTTTTAATACCGCAATTGCTTTGGGGCGATTATCGGTGTCAACAGCTATGCTAACTGGTTTATCAGAAGATTTTTTTGGTGAGCAGCTAAGCAGTGATCTGCAAGCTGCGGGTGTGGATACCCACTATATTATCAAGAGTGATAGACCAACAACCCTAGCATTTGTGCAGTTGCAAGACGGTCAGGCCAGTTATTTGTTTTATGATGAAAACTCAGCGGGTCGTATGATTACCTCTGCTGATCTGCCGAAGTTAGATAACAACATTAAAACTCTATATTTTGGCGGGATTAGTTTATCTTGTGAGCCAGGTGCGAATGCTTATGCTGAGTTGTTGGCAACGGAGGGAGAAACAAGATTTGTGATGCTAGATCCCAACATTCGCCCCAGCTTTATTCGTGATGAGAATAGATATCGTTACCGAATTAATCAGATGATATCTCAGGCCGATCTGGTTAAAGTTTCAGATGAGGATTTGCACTGGATACTAAACGGTGACGCATCGCTAGAGCAGAAAGCACGACAACTGTTAACAATGGGGCCTCAATTAGTTGTGGTAACCAAGGGCAGTGAAGGTGCGGTGGGTTTCTTACCAGGTGACATGACTGTGGCTGTTGCTGCTAAAGTTACTGATGTGGTGGATACCGTAGGTGCAGGAGATACTTTTAATGCAGGTATGCTAGCGTCTTTGGATAGTATGAGGTTATTAGATAAAGTAGCGTTTTCTCAGGTGTCAGCTCCGCAAGTAGAGCAAGCACTAGAGTTCGGCGCAAGCGTGGCTGCAGTCACCGTTTCTAGAGCTGGAGCAAATCCACCGTGGAGACATGAGTTGGCTTAATCGCTAATAAGCCGATTTTAAAAGAGAGCATATTTTGCAAAACATTAATCGCGAAGATCTCGTTCAAAAGATCCAATCACTAAGCCAACATGGTGGGCGAACAATAGTTGCTATCGCTGGCCCACCGGGCTCGGGTAAATCAACAATAGCATTGCAGCTGGCGGACGCGTTAGGCGAAAAAACCGCTGTTTTGCCGATGGATGGTTTCCATTTAGATAATAGCGAGTTAGAAAAAGTAAATTTACTGCATCGCAAAGGCGCACCAGAAACATTTGATGCGGAGGGTTTTGCACAGCTGTTGCAAAAAATCCGTCATCAAGCAGTAGTTGAGTACCCAACTTTTGATCGAGAAGCTGATAAAACTGTCTTTGCTGGAGGAAAAATAGAGACCGCCACAGAGACGATTTTGGTAGAGGGAAATTATTTACTACTAAATGACTCAAACTGGGCTGCTGCGCAAGAGATATTTGATTTAACTATTAGCCTAGAGGTCTCTCGCTCAGAACTAGAGCAAAGGCTTATCAACAGGTGGTTGAGTCACGGGCTAAATGACAAAGAAGCAAGAGCGCGAGTGCATGGTAATGATATGCTCAATGTCGACCTGGTGCTTGAAAGCTCAAATAACCCTGATTATATATTGCAAACAGAATAATTTTAGCAGGTAGCTATCACCATAGATGACCTAGGAGACAAGCGATTCGTTAAATTTCAGTAGTCGACTCTCGTCGTTTACATGGCGTGGATATTCAAAGCTTCTGGAATGGCTATCCTTTTTCCGTTATCTGATCGATAATGGTTAGATATGAAACCGTTATTAATTGTCGCCAATATCCCAT
The DNA here is from genome assembly GCA_929200405.1 of uncultured Gammaproteobacteria bacterium. GTDB lineage: Bacteria > Pseudomonadota > Gammaproteobacteria > Cardiobacteriales > CAKMZF01 > CAKMZF01. Next base: position 20,599 of record CAKMZF010000008.1, read on the forward strand.
CTGAAAATACTCGTCTATTGCGTGATGCCGCGCAATCTGGGGCGGAATCTACCACTTGTCCAACCGTGGTGCGTGAACCCTTAGCTGCTAACCCTGAGGATGTGATTAATTGTGCTGGCATTATTATTGGTACGACAGAGAACTTTGGTTATATGAGTGGGTTAATTAAAGATTTCTTTGAGCGTATTTATTACCCCTGTTTGGAACATACCCAAGCACTGCCAATGGCGCTTTACATAAAAGCCGGTAATGATGGTGAGGGTACGCGGATCAGTGTTGAGCGTATTGTCAAAGGTTTGCAATGGCGCCAAGTGCAGCAACCGCTGCTTTTGGTTGGTGATTACCAGCCAGGGTTTTCAGAGAAATGCTATGAGTTAGGTGAATGCATGGCAGAGGGCATAAAGTTAGGGGTATTTTAGAGTGCTGTTTTCTTAACTGTCACTAGATTGATCGACACTATTAGGCGTAATCTGCTGAACTCCCAAACCGATGACCTTTTTTTGATTGCCGGGCAACGATGGGTCTGGTCCCCAAATCGCTTGATAGGTGTCTTTAGCCAAGCCTTTTTTCTGCAATAGTATGTAGATTGCTATTAATAGTACCAGCCATAGCGTGTAAACAAGCCACATCCAACGTGGAGCGTTTAGATGCCACATGCCAGATAATATGGAGGCGATGCTTAAATAGATGAGAATGTAGCCGACAGTTTTATGGAAGTACTCAAATAAGACGCGACGTCTGCTCATGTCAAAGTGATCGCCGTGCCAGCTGCCATCGGGCGCTGGATGAGTGGGACCACCCTTAGAACCACGCAATAGTCCGGCGATTATCTGAGAAATAACCAAGATAATAATTGCCCAGCCCAAGGGTTGGTGTATGTGGGTGTAGGTAGTGTGTTGTGAATACTGAAAAACGATCAGTAACGCTACGATAGTGAGAATAAAGGCGCTTATTTGCATGGTTAGATGGCAATGCCACCAAACTTGATTGTCTAGCTTTGTTGGCCAATCTTGTTTTGGTGTGACCTTGCAGAAACGACAGATAATGACACCAAGTGGAATTAGTATGCCCCACGCAAGCATCATTAGTCGAGAGTGCCACATCACATAGAAATCGATCTCATGTGGCCGACTAATATCGATTGGGGTTAATAACCATTCAATCATTTTTCATGGTATCGCAACTTGGTTTGTATCGGTCAAGTATTCATCATTGACAGTTAGCCTTTTACTGCGCCTGCAGTCATACCGGTAATTATTTGCTTAGAGGCAATGAAAGTAAAAATAATCGGCGGTACTGCCAGTAACATCCCTGTCGCCATAATAACGCCCCAGTCAATATCGTGCTCGGTGATTGAGTTGACAATAGTGACCGGTACGGTTCGGGTATTTCGGTCTAGCAGGGCATTGGCTAATAAGAATTCATTCCAAGCGATTCTAAAGGTAAAAATAGAGGCAGCAGCTAGGCCAGGTTTTATAACCGGAAGCACAACTAAAAAGAAGGTTTGCAATGCATTTGCACCATCCATTTTTGCTGCTTCTTCAAGCTGGATTGGCACTTGAACGATAAAGCTTTGCAGTATCCAAATAACGAATGGTAAGTTCATGGCGACATAGACCAAGATAATGCCACTATAGCTACCGTCTAAGCCATATTGAAATGTCCAGATGCCAAAAACAGGTACCAGTAACACTGCTGGCGGCACCATTCTCATCATTAAGGTCGACATTGAGACGACACCGCGTCCCATAAAGCGAAAGCGTACTAGTGCATAGGCAGCCATGCAGCCAACAATTAAGGTAATGATAGTGGAGATAAGCGAGACGATCAACGAATTACCTAAGGCTCGGCCGAAGGTGGGGTTGCAGTAGTCCACATGCTCTGGTGTGTACCAAAGCGCATTACAGAGCACGGTTTCGTAGTTACGCAGGGTTGGCATAATCAGCCAGCTAGCGCTGTCATTCATAATATCAACATTTAGCCGCAGTGAAGTGCTAAGCATTAGTACAATAGGTCCCAGTGCCATGATAATCAGTACAAACACAAGAGCATAGAAAGCAGGATTTTGCTTCTCTGTTTGATTATTATGTGCAGGTTTTTGACTAAAGAAACCCATTATGCCTCCTCAGTTTTGGCTTGCTGCTTGATAGCATGTTTCTCAACAACTTTGTTGTAGAGAAACATGGCGACTGTAAGCACAAATAATAGTATTAATAGATAATTAGACATAGCCGCAGCAACGCCCAGTTCTCTGAATTCGGAGGCTGTTCTAGATATTCGTAGAGATAATATCTCGGTCGATAGTCCTGGGCCACCGTTGGTAAGTACAAGAATTACTTCCAGTACTTTAAAGGCATCTATTAGACGCAGCAGAGCGGTTACAATCAACACAGGCATCATCAGCGGTAGTTTAATATAAAATATTTGCTGCCAACCCGTAGCACCGTCAATGCGCGACGCTTCTAAAGCAGAGCGGGGCAGCGATTGTAGTGCGGCCAGAGAGAGAATAAATATAAAAGGTGTCCATTGCCAGATATCGGCAATAATGACTGAGACCAGCGACCACCAAGAATCGGATAACCATGGTATGGCCTCAAAGCCCCAATCTTTGAGGGTTCTGTTAAAAATGCCCACTGTCGGGTGGTACATATAGCGCCACATTAATCCGACCACAATCGGGGCGATCATCATCGGCAGTATAAAAATGGTTCGCAAAGCGGACATGCCGCGGATGTTTCTGTCTAGCAATAGCGCTAGGCCAACGCCAATTATCATCTCCAGAATTACCACGATAGAGGCAAATTTTAAGGTGACAAAGAAAGATTCACGAAAACTGGCATCGTGTAATAAAAATGTGTAGTTGCGCAGCCCAACCCAATCGGCTTCACCGATGCGTTGGCTAGGGTTCCAGTCCAAAAAACTGGCGTAGATCATATAACCAATAGGATATAGCAGTGCTACCCCTAATATGATTAGCGCAGGCGCTAAAAAGAAATAGGGGATAAGGCGATTGGTATTAAAACTAGACTGCATCAGATATCGTGTCTTGTATTTATGGAGCTGTTATTTGGTTTTTAGTTAGCTATGTGTAGGCACTTCGCTATATTTTCTAAGTGAGCGATCAGTTTGCTGGATATAATCCGCTGATCACTCACAGAGTACTTAGTGGCTAATTGCGATTATTGCCAAGTGTAATAACCCGCTTCTTCCATAACCGCTTTGGTTCTCTCGGCAACACCATCTAGTGCTTCTTTAATATCCAAATCTTCGGTCAGTACCTTAGAGAGTGTAGTGCCTAGATCAGCATTGATTTTTCCCCAAACTGGGATGATAGGGCGCCAATCAGGATCAGCATTTTTCAACGCTTCGCCAAAGGTTTTCATATGAGGAAATTTCGCGTTCACATCAGCATCTTCATGGGTAGAGTAGCGTGATGGGTTTCCACCTGCTAGGGCGATCAATTTATCTGCCTTCTTTGAGGTTAGCCATTGCATGAGCAAGAAAGCGGCTTCTTTATTCTGAGCATTTTTGGGAATAGCGATGCCAAAACCACCGGTTTGTGAACCTTTTCGAGTGCCCATAGGGTGCGGAGCCCAGTCAACTTTACCTACGACTTGAGATTTGTCTGGGTTGTTTACCTGACCCGCAAATACGGTAGAGTCTAAGAACATAGCCGTTTTACCCTGTAGGAATGCAGCACCTGCTTCGGCAAAACCAAATGTCTTAGCGCCTTCTGGGCCACAATCAACGATGGTCTTTAACGCCTCTGCCGCTTTGATGCCTGCTTCATTATTAACAATTGGGTTCCAAGCATCATCAAATACACGACCGCCTAGTGGCGCTAAGTGTAGTAAAAATGCGTGACTGGCGTGGTGACCAGAGGCTGCGCGAGAGGAGAGACCACCCATGCCTTCTTCTAGCTCTGGAATTTTACAGGCTAGTGCGAGCATTTCATCGTAAGTGGTTGGTACGGTTAGGCCGTGCTTTTCAAAAATATCTTTACGATAACCTAAGATTGAAGTCTCAGAGCCGAAGGGAACGCCAAATAACGAGCCTGTTGGCCCAGGTAGGTAGCCTTTTTTACCACCGGCAATGCCTATATTGGCAACGTAGCCATCAATGAGGTCTTCTGGCTCATAGCTAGGGTCTGCTAGCTTTGGGTTCATATAAAAACGTGCTAAGTTTTCTAATTGATCTGCAAAGACATAATCTGCTTTAGAGAAAACTACATAAGCAATGAGGTCATAATCCCCTTTGTTTTTGGTCAGCTCAAGGGTTTGCTTTTCACGCATCTTTAAATATTGCAGTTGATCTACTTCTACAGCGATGCCGGTTTCTTTCGTGAATTCGGGTAGCACTTTCATCACTGCATCATAGTGTGGATGCGCAGGGAAGTTTACGACTAATGTTTCCCCTTTATAGGGTTCATAGGGATCGGCAAAAGCAGCGGTAGCGAGCGTCGCACCCAGTGCTAATGTTGTGGCAGCGGTGGTCGCCGTTTTTAGAAAAGATAACATATCAATACTCCTTCTATTTATGTATTGTCGGCTAGCGGTTTGTTATTATTGTTATAGTTGGTTTATAGTCTGTTCCCTGTGTCATTATCAAAAATCATAATATCTTCGGGAAGCACAGAAAAGTTTAAGGTTTGATTATTTTGCACCGGAGAGGCACTTTCCATCTCTATTTCGAGATTCTGATCTTCACAACGGGTAAGCAGCACCGATTGAGCGCCTAGATATTCGGAAACCACGACATATAATGATATCTCGGATGGCGTATTGGCGGACTCCGGTAGGTTGTCTAAGTAAAAGCTAGAAGGTCGAATACCTACGGTAATATCAGCATCTTGCTGAGCTATTCTAGAGGTTAGAGTCGCTCTATGCTGGGCAGATAATTGCAAGCAAAAGCCCTTTCCTTTGGCGTAGAGATTATCTGCCTCTTCAATTAGCGTTGCTTCTAGGAAGTTCATATTAGGGCTGCCGATAAAACCGGCGACAAATTTATTGTTGGGCGTTTTGAATAGTTCTTCTGGTGTGCCTTGTTGTTGAATTAAACCATCGGCCATCACCACGATTCTGTCACCCAAAGTCATCGCTTCCACTTGATCGTGAGTCACATAAACCATATTTTTGTCGAGTAAGTTGCGCATTTCTGCCAACTCGGTACGCATTTTGTTGCGAAGCTTGGCATCCAGATTAGAGAGCGGCTCATCAAATAAAAAAGTAGAGGCATCTCTGACTAAAGCACGGCCCATGGCGACCCGTTGTCGCTGCCCCCCAGATAGCTCGCCAGGTTTGCGAGAGAGTAAGTGCTCTATGCCAAGCATGGTGGCGACCTGTTCAACTTTTTGATTAATTTCTTTTTTGGGAGTGCGCTTGAGTTTGAGCGCAAACGACATGTTTTTGGCGATATTCATATGTGGGTAAAGCGCATAGTCTTGAAAGACCATAGCGATATCCCTATCTTTGGGTTCTACTCGACTGATTGGTCTATCGTCGAACCAAATTTCCCCTCCAGATAATACTTCTAAACCCGCTAACATTCGCAATGTAGTCGATTTACCACAGCCCGAGGGGCCAACAAGTACGGTGAACTCTCCGTTATGTAAAGTCAGATCAAAAGGTGGTAGCACCTGAGTGTTGCCGTAAGACTTGGTTACTTGGTCAAAACGTATTTGTGGCACGTATTGTCTTCCTCTGTGGCTCAATCTTATTTATTAATAATGTCTCGAGTTTTGTCGAGCGTTACTTCAATTTCTAGTTGTTTTAAAATCACCTTGTATCTGGTGGCAGATCTAAAACACTTTTTTGACTCGTCCTGTGCTGCCAACTGAGACTAGTTAGCACTAGATTTGTTATCGATAACATAATATAATTATTTCTATATTGCAACAACTTAATGTTAGAAAGTTGGGGTTTGAGAAGACGTGTTCTGATTCGATAGACTCTGAAATTGTGGCCATCACGATAGCTAAGGCATATTATGTTAGCGATATTGTATTAAGTAAATACTAGAAAGAGAGCGATGAGTTCAAAAAAAGCACCCACTATGTCTGATGTTGCCAAGTTGGCTGGCGTTTCTTCGATGACAGTATCAAGAGCGCTTAGATCAGGCACTTCGGCATCAGCAAAAACTAGAGCTAAGATTCAAGCAGCAGCTGATGAGTTGGGTTATGTTTTAGACAGTACGGCTGCGGGGCTTTCTACTCGAAAAACAGGCTTTGTTGCGGTGACCATTCCCTCTATTAATAATGCCAACTTTGCGCAGACGGTTCAGGGATTAACTGAGGGGTTGCGAGAGGCTAACTTGCAAGTTTTGCTGGCATATACCGGTTATAGTTTGCAAGAAGAAGAGCGGATGGTGCAAGGCTTGCTGCAGCGAAGACCTGAAGCGATTGTGGTTACTGGGGGAGTGCATTCAGATAAATGTCGCCGATATCTTGCAGAGAGCGGTGTGCCAGTGGTGGAGATGTGGGATATGCCGGCAACCCCGATCAATCATGTCGTGGGTTTTTCAAATAAGCAGGCTGGGAAAACAATGGCGCAATTTTTGCAACAGCAAGGATTTCGTAAAATTGGATTTATTGGCGGTAATGCTGCCATAGATGTTCGAGGTTATGATAGACGCCGAGGATTTTTGGAAGCTTTAGATGCTTATGGACTAGAGAGACACCGGTATTGGCAGTCGGATCAACCGGTATTGACGATGGAAGAGGGTGCTTCTGCAATGGAAACATTGCTGGAGCAATATCCAGACACTGAGGCGGTGATGTGTGCTTCTGATCTCTCAGCCTTCGGAGCGATGATGACCTGTGTTCGCCAAGGTCTCTCGGTACCCGATGATATGGCAATTTGTGGTTTTGGTGCCTATGATATTTCTGGAAATAGCGTGCCAGAAATTACCACCTTAGATGTTAGTGCTTTGTCTATAGGTACTGAAACAGCACGGATTATTGTTGCTGCCCTCAGCAAAGACAATAAAGAACCGATATCTGCCGAAGTGGTAGAAATAGAGACTAAGCTTTTGGTACGGCCTAGTACCGAGAAAATAAGTAGTTAAAACAGCTACCCATTATTCAGTATCAAGGATTTTGAACACCTTGACGATTTAATGTAACCCGATAGATCGAAGTTGTAGCGGTGATGTATAGTTGATGCTTCGCTCTGCCGCCAAAGCAGACATTTGAGACCAGCTCTGGTACTAAAATCTTGCCTAATAACTGGCCTTCTGGGCTAATGCAATGTACGCCATCAGCAGCTGAGGACCAGATATTCCCTTCGGTATCCACTCTAAAACCATCCGAACAACCTAGACTGATGCGGTGAAATAACGAACCACCACTTAGAGAGCCGTCCTCAGCGACGTTAAATTGACGAATATGACGATCGGCATGTTCATCAAACATCAAACCAGTATCCGCAACGTAGAGTTTGGTCTCATCTGAGTTAAAAGCCAAACCATTGGGGCAGTCGAAGTCGGTTAGTACCGCTGTAATGTCTCCTGTGTTAGGGTCTACACGGTAGACATTACAGGGTAATTCTTGCTGCGATTGAAAGCCTTCATAGTTGGTCATAATGCCGTAATGTGGGTCTGAAAACCAAATAGAGCCATCGGATTTCACAACGACATCATTAGGTGAGTTTAAACGCTTGCCATTATAGCTATCAGCAATGATGGTGATCGAGCCATCTAGCTCTGTGCGTGTCACGCGGCGCTCACCATGCTCACATGAGACTAATCTACCTTCACGATCTCTGGTGTGGCCATTGGCATAGTTAGCTGGTTCTCTATAGACTGAAATACCTATATCGGGTGTCCAGCGCATAATGCGATTGTTAGGAATGTCGGAAAACAATAAACAGTTGGCATCACCGAACCATACCGGGCCTTCTACCCAGTCAAAACCCGTAGCGATTTGTTTGACAGGGGCGTTTCCTAAGATATAACGTGAAAATTTGCTATCGATGACTTCAAAACACGACATATTGGCTCCGATTTATTGACCGTAAAAATGATGGTATATCCATTGTTTTGCTTACCCTAAGGATATCATTGCTATCTATGAGAACAGAAAGCTGTTATCGATAACAATACAGTTTTAATTTATAATACTTTGCCATAGCTGACAACAGCTAACAATCATTGACGCATAATTGCCATTCAGCAGCTGCGATAATTTTATCATCTCACCATAGGCCTTGCTATGTAAATAGTAGCCAAAGCAAAGAGGGATCCAATGTTTCTTTATACTCAATCTCAATTAACACATAAAGCGGTAATGACTATGTTAGCCGCAGGAGTGGACAAAGCAGAACAGTTGCAACAGCCTCAGTGCATTGTCATTGTAGACGCTAATGGTGAGCTGTTAGGAGAAATTCGCATGACCGGTGGTAAATTTCTCAGTCGCAGAAGTGCTAAAGCAAAGGCATTAACAGCAGCATCTATAGGCGCTCCTAGCACCAATATACCTGAGGCAGTCAGACCAGCGATAGCTGCTGCCACCGAGGGTAGTATTACTGGATTGCCTGGCGGTTTACCGATAATTATTTCTGGAGAGATTGTCGGTGCTATAGGTGTTGGGTCTGGCAGTGGCGAGCAAGATATAGCGGTGGCGACAGCAGCGTTAGCGGCTGTAGGTGCTGACACTAGCTTTGCCTAATTTAGAGGAAGGGTAAGGTTTGTAATAATAAGAAATCACAGAAAGTAATAGAGTATATTAAAGAGGAAATATCCAATGAAAGTGGCATTTTTAGGAACCGGATTAATGGGCGCGCCCATGGTTAGGAATCTGGTAGCAGCGGGGCAGGAGTTGCATATCTGGAACAGAACTAAAGCCAAAGCTGAGGCATTAGCAAATATTGCCAGAGTACATGACACAGCGACTGCAGCCATGAAAAATGTAGATGTAGTGGTCATGATGCTAGCAGATGGTCCGGTGACTCGTGAGGTGATGATTGATAGGGGCGTGATGGCTGCCGCCGCAGACAACACTTTATTTATCAATATGGGGTCTGTGGATCCTGCGACAGATATAGCGCTGGCAAAACGCGCTACAGCAGAGGGTAAACGATATCTTGATGCACCGGTTTCAGGAGGGGTGAAAGGGGCTGTAGAAGCGAGTTTGACGATTTTCGTCGGCGGTAAGGAGCATGATTTTCGAAGCGCAGAGCCGCTATTACAAATATTCGGTAGGCCGAATCATTTGGGTGATGTCGGCGCTGGGCAAACTGCCAAGTTGGCTAATCAGTTGATTGTGGCAATAACGATTGGTGCGGTTGCCGAAGCTTTTAAGTTAGCAGAGTCGGCAGGTTGTGATAGTGCTGTTTTGCAAAAAGCCTTGCAAGGCGGCTTTGCTGATAGCCGTATTTTAGAGCAGCATGGGGAGCGTATGGTTAAGCGAGATTTTGAGCCAGGTGGTCGCTCACGTTCACAGCTTAAAGATATTGATAACGCGCTTGCTTTGGCGCGAGACTCGGTACTAAACCTGCCATTAGCTAGTGTGGCCGCGGATGGTTTTCGCAGTTTAGTTGAGCAATATGATGGAGGTGAATTAGACCATTCTGCATATTATTGGTGGTTGGAGCAATTGCAAAAGTCGTGATTGTCTATTTTTGGTAATGATACCGATTTTGATGCATCAAATTGAAAGAATACAAGTTTTAGTCGAAGAGGCTGAAATAAGAGCAAAATAACGGAATAATATTTCTATTTTTAGGTTTTGATCAAGATGATTATTGTTATGTTTTTTGAAAAATAGAAATAAAAAGTTAATTTTTGGTAGTAAATGCCTTTAAAATCATCAATAAATACTTGAAACATACAAAGTGGTATTTTTTTTAGTGCTTTTTTTAGGAAAATAAGGCTTTAACTTATAAATTATCCTGCCTTTCAAGACTTTTATGTTGATTTTATATCAATTGGCCAATAAACCTTGCTGATACCTTGCTAACATAGTGTGCATGAAAACGAATTAGCAGCTCAATAGGATCTAACAAAAGATTCGAGATGTTAATCAGTTAAAACGGTTCTTGTAGAACTATTAAGCAGATCGACTAAGAGAAATGGGTAAAATCATGGCTACAAAATTAGAAAATACCACTCCATTAAATCAACACTTTGGCCGAGTCATCTATCTGGTGGGCGGAGCAGGGTCAGGCAGAGACACATTGATAAATGAAATACGCAATACGTCAGCGATGCAGAATGATTTCTTTATTGCCAAGCGTTATATAACGAAATTAACGCAGGAAATTAAAAATCGCGATAACTATGTAGAGGTTAGCAAGAGTGAGTTTGCGAACCGAGTCACGTTAAATGCTTTTGCTTTACACTGGAGAGCAAATGACACGGATTATGGTATAGCTGCTGATATAGAGCTATGGTTAGCAGTAGGCAGCCACGTGATTATTAACGGTTCCAAAGAAAATTTGACTGCTGCACAACAGCGTTACCCTAACTTAATACCTGTTTGGTTGGATGTTGAGGCAGAAATTTTAAAAGAACGTCTACAAGCGCGAGGCAAAGATCTTGAATCAGCGATTACCGCCAAGATAGCAAGCAATAAAAAGCTTCAAGCGCAGCGTCCTGATGATGCTATTGTAATTGATAATAACGGTAATATCAGCGATACGTTGAGTGCATTTGAAGATATGTTGTCAATGCAATTGCAGGTCCGCTTCAATCCCACAATCACTGAGAACATTTCTCAGTATGCTCAAGCGGTGTAATTTTATGTAGAAACTGCCTCTACCCGATAGAGGTGGTTTTATATGGATCTGGCTTTTACTTTACGACCTTTAATTTTCCCCTGATTTAACTTATTAACAGCCACTTTTATTACCTGCCTGTTTATGGCAACGTAGGCAGAGAATGGGGCAATATGTATTTTGCCAATATCTTTGCTTCCTATTTGCTGATCGTCATTGGTTAACGCCCCTAATATATCTCCGGGGCGAAGTTTCTGTTTTTTACCCGCATTAATTTGCACCGTAATCATTTCTGGTTTGGGTATTGGCTGATTTATTAAGTTGGTTGCGGGTAGTGGTTCGTCAGTGACCGAAATATCAAATTGTTTTCCCAAAGCTTCTAATTTCCAAGATTCTTTTTCAGTAAAAATGGTGATGGCTTTTCCCTGAGAGCCAGCCCGACCTGTTCTGCCAATGCGGTGCACATGGACATCCAAATCACTAGAGATTTGATGGTTAATCACCAAATCGACCGACTCTATATCCAAGCCACGGGCAGCAACATCTGTCGCGACTAAGATAGAAGCACTTTTATTGACGAATCTGATTAACACTAAATCTCGCTCATATTGCTCAAGATCTCCATGTAAGGCAAGCGCTGAGAAGCCAGTTTGCTTTAGGCGATTGGCAAGCATTTTGGTGTCGTGTTTAGTATTACAGAAAATAACACAGGATTCCGGATTGTGTGCCATTAATAGCAGCGAGATCGCATCAGCGCGATTATTTTCAGATTTATCTGTAAGCTTGTGAAAGACCTGTTTGATATCACTATTGGTGACTGAGTTTTCCACTCGAATGGTTTTTGGTTTGTCCATCAGGCGTTTGGCGATAGACTCTAGTTGGTGTGGAAATGTAGCGCTGAAGAGTAGGGTTTGCTTTTGCACAGGAACCTCAGCGGTAATCGCTTCTAAAGCAGGTTGAAAGCCCATATCTAACATTCTATCTGCCTCGTCTAACACCAGCGTCTTGATATGACTCAAGTCCAGTGTTTGCTTGCCGAGGTGGTCTTCTAATCTTCCGGGCGTGCCCACGACCACATGAGCGCCTGACTCAAGAGAGTTGGCCTGAGTTCTCAGTGGGCTGCCACCGCATAAGCTCAAAACTTTGGTGTTGGGTATGGCACGAGCAAGTTTGCGAATTTGCTCAGCGACCTGTTCAGCTAACTCTCGAGTTGGGCAAATAACTAAGGCTTGCACCTGACGCTGACGGGTATCAATGGCTGATAGTAGTCCTAGCGAAAAAACTGCTGTCTTACCAGAACCTGTTTTGGCCTGCCCAATTACATCTCTACCAGACAAAACTGCTGGCAGTGCCTCTGCTTGTATAGGTGTCATATCGTGATAACCCAATGCAGTTAAATTACCTAACAAAGCATCGGATAAAGGCAATGAAGAAAAGGAAGTGTGGCTCACAGGTTTGGTCCTATAGAAGTCTTTAGAGAACGATTGAAGTACTTAGATCAGTGACTCATTATCAGTTTCTCACAAGAGGATATATACATCACAGACAAAGTAGGCCTGTGATTATAACAGAGTTGCGATGCTGCTATTGGAGTGATTATTTCAATCGCTAATTAAATTGTTTTTCATCATTCCAATAGCGAATATGAGCGTGAGAAGTATAGTGACAGCTAGTTTTATGCGGATTCAGCGAATAATATCTGAGTTTTCATGGCTTGTTTTCGATCAGTGGCCATTTCAAATGCCTCAACTGCTGAAGCCATGGAGTAGGTGTGAGAGATCAGTGGTTTTAAATCTACACGGCCCGACTGCATTAATTGCACTGCAATCGGGAATTCTTCATGGAAGCGAAATGAGCCTCGCAAGTCCAACTCTTTGGCGGTAATCTGCATCATCGGCAAACTCATGTCGCCTCCCAGACCTAGTTGCATAATAACGCCTCGGGGTCGCATTGCTGTGATGCCAGTTGCAAGCGCTTGTGGGGAACCTGTGCACTCGTACAATACATCGAAGGTTCCTTTATCTTGCGTATAAGGTATTAGCCCATCAGGATTAGTTGCCATATTGATTACTTTGTCTGCACCCACTTTTAGAGCGTAATCTAGGGCATTGTCCATTAAATCTGTGACCACAATCTCAGCCGCACCTGCCTGCCGAGCAGCGGCGACTGTCATCGCGCCGATTGGACCACAACCCGTTACCAAAACTTTTTTGCCTAATATGTCACCAGCTCGTCTGGTGGCGTGCAAAGCGACTGAAAAAGGTTCAGCTAGCGCGGCTTCTCCTGCGGTGAGTCCACCAGCATCAACACATTGACTAGCGTCGACAATTAACTGCTCTTGAAAGCCTCCTTGAATATGGGGAAACGGCATTGCAGAGCCATAAAACTGCATATTCAAGCATTGGTTACGAAGGCCTTCGTCGCAAAACCGACAGTTACCACAGGGTCTAGAAGGCGATATTACGATCAGTTGCCCAACCTTAAACCCTTCAACTCCATTGCCTAACTGTTCTACAAAACCTGAGAACTCATGCCCTGGTACCATTGGTTGTTTGAGGGTAACGGAGCCAAAGCCACCATTGTTGTAATAATGCAGATCAGAGCCGCAAATGCCTCCGACCGCCACTTTTATTTTGATCTGTCCAGCGGCTGGTTCTGGGCAATCTGTGGTTTCAATACGCAGATCTTTAGCTTTGTGAATAACGAGTGCGCGCATGTTGGGGCTCCTTGATTAAGCAAATTTTTGCAGTGAGCTAGCTGCATTAATTTGCAGAGAAATAATCTATTTTTTTGAATTCTCAGATTAGTTAACTGGCTGGGCTAGTCGTGAAGGTCGAGTTATAACTAATTTATAACTCGACAGGTGTTAGCAATGCTTGACCAGCGAAGTGGGCAGCAATATTGTCTTTGACCAAATCGCCCATAGCGGTACGAGTTTCAAATGTTCCAGATCCTTGGTGGGGCTGCAGCAAAACGTTGTCTAGCTCAAGGAAACGAGGGTTAATATTAGGCTCATTCTCAAAAACATCTAGTGCAGCATAATCAATAGTTTTGTTTTCTAAAGCCTCTAGCAACGCGATTTCATCAATATTGGCGGCTCTACTGATATTGACAATAATTCCATTAGGCCCAAGCGCTTCCAATACTTCTTTATTAACGATATGTTTGGTTTCAGGGCAGGCAGCGAGTGAAACAAACAGCACATCAACATTCCTTGCTAATTCCACAGCATTGTCGATATATTGCCATTGACTGGCCTTCGGGTTGGGTTGACGGCCAGAGTAGGCGATAGACATTTCAAAACCCATTAGCCGGTTGGCGATTTCAAAACCGATACGACCTAGGCCTAAAATACCTGCACGTCTGCCATGAACTCTGGTATTTAAAGGGAACATACCTTGCGCCTGCCATTGACTGGTACGCACCCACTCAGAGGCATCTATCATGCGCCTGCCAGCAGTGAGTAGCATCGCTACTGCAAGATCTGCGACATCTTTGGTCAATACATCTGGCGTGTTGGAAACTTTTATGCCTCTGGCTTTGGCAGCGGACAGATCTACTCCATCATAACCGACACCATAAACTGAAATTAGCTCTAGACTGGGTAGAGCATTGATAAGTGTCGCATCGACGGCTAAGTCTCCGCGGGTGGCAATAGCTCGGATATCACTGCCTTTGCTTGCTAAAAACGTAGTTTTTTCTGCATCTGTTAATTCAAAATATCGGTGTAAAGTGAAATGCTTGCCTAATTCTGTTTCATCTCTGTCAGAGTAGCTGCCGAGTTGTAAAATTTCAGGTTTGCTCACTAGATTTCCTTATGTCGATTTTGTGCCAAATTGTCTTGCTAAACTGTCTGAACTGGCGCTGCTATATTAGAGGCTGTGCCAGTTTTCGAGGAATGTGTGAAACACTGGAATCACAAACCATTGGTTGACATTGCTAGCGTATATGAGATATGTTATCGATAACATAAATAAAATGCAAGTCTGACTTCTTATACCAATGGATGTGTGGGAAAGGTTGATGAGAGATGATATGCAGAGTATCCGGATTTAGCAGCAACTACCCCGAGATAATGGTTTGCAAATGAATTTTTCGTGAGAGAAGGGAAGGCTAAAGGCTGTGGTTAATAGACATTAAAGCGTATTGAGAGTTAAGCTGTGTCGATGGCTGTGTATAAGAATGTTGAAGATTTTAAATGACAAGTAAAGGCAAAAGAACATGAATACAACAAACTCACTTTTTGATTTAAGCGATAAGCGAGCGCTAGTGACAGGCTCTAGTCAAGGTATTGGCTATACTCTGGCGCAGGGTTTAGCAGAGGCGGGTGCGGAAATCGTGATTAACGGTCGCGATCAGAGCAAGCTTGAGTCTGCTCAAAAGAGTTTAACAGATCGTGGGGCAGTGGTGCACATGCTGCCTTTTGATGCCACAGACCATGCTGGCGTTAAACAGGCAGTAAATGACTTTGAGGCTGAGGTAGGGCAGATTGATGTTTTGGTCAATAACGCTGGTATGCAGCACAGAACACCATTGCAAGATTTTGAGGCTGAGGACTTTGAGCGGTTAATGCGTACAAATGTGTCCTCGGTTTTTAATGTTGGTCAAGCCGTTGCTAAGTATATGATTGCTCGCAAAGCGGGTAAGATTATTAATATCGCGTCTGTGCAGACAGCTTTAGCAAGACCAGGAATAGCGCCTTATACCGCATCCAAAGGTGCTGTTGCTAATTTGACCAAAGGCATGGCAACCGATTGGGCGCAGTTTGGTTTGCAAGTGAATGCAATCGCACCGGGGTATTTTGATACCCCATTAAATGCGGCACTGGTTAGTGACCCCGAGTTTAGTAGTTGGCTAGAAAAGCGTACTCCAACTGGGCGCTGGGGGCAGTTACCTGAGCTGATTGGTGCCTGTGTTTTTCTATCTTCAGCAGCGTCTAGCTTTGTAAATGGGCAAACGCTTTATGTCGATGGTGGCATTACAGCCTGTATTTAAATCATGCAATAGCAACATTTAGTCTACTAGCAAGTTTGTGTTTTTATGATGACAGCAGATGCGCAGTTACCAATACAGCCAAAGTTGATTGTGGTGATGGGAGTTTCCGGATCTGGAAAGTCGACTATTGCCGCTAAATTAGCAGAGAGGTTGCCTGCGATATATCTGGATGGTGATGATTATCACCCGCTAGAAAATATTGCCAAGATGTCTAGAGGTGAACCGTTAACAGATGAAGATCGCTGGCCGTGGTTGAGTCAGGTGGCCTTGGCGATGGCCAGTAAAACAAGAACGATAGACTCTACAAACGTGACGGTCGTTGTGGCATGCTCGGCGCTTAAGCTGTGTTATCGGCAGCATTTAGTGGCAACAGCTGGACAGGAGATAGTGTTTATTTATTTGATTGGTGATGAGGCAACTATTGCTCAGAGAATGGCGACAAGAACAGGGCATTTTATGCCGACAAGTTTACTTCGTAGCCAGTTGGCGATAGTGGAGCCGCCAACGGAGCAGGAAAATTCAGTGTCCGTGAGTATTGAAAAATCTACTGAAGAAATTGTGAGTGATATTGTTAACAAATTGACCATGAAATATCTGGCAAGTTCTTAAGAATAAGGAGGTTAGGGAATATGAGTGTAGTGAATAATATAGCTTTAATAGGCGCTGGTGTTATGGGCAGTGCCATAGGTGGTCGGTTGCTGGAGACGGGTAACAATTTGACCGTGGTTGATCTAGATGCCGAAAAAGTAAAAGTGCTCTGCAACAAAGGAGCGAGCAGTGCTAGTTCAGCAGCAGAGGCCGCTGCGAAAGCGGATATCATTATTTTGAGTTTGAACTCAGCAGAAATAGTTGAGCGGGCTGTTTTTGCTGAAAATGGTGTTGCTGAAGGCGCCAAAGCTGGCAGTATGATAATTGATATGTCTTCTATCGATCCCATATCGACCAGACGACTGGCCGAGAAAGCAGTTGAGAAACAATTGAAGTGGCTAGATTGCCCATTATCAGGGGGTGCCCCAAAAGCAGAGATTGGGCAACTTACTGTTATGGCTGGCGGTGATGAGGCTGATTTTACAGTCGCGAAAAAAGTAATGGATCATCTCTGCGCTAACTTCACTCATATGGGGTCAGCAGGCGCTGGGCAAACAACTAAGCTGATAAATCAAGTACTGTGCGCATTGCATTTTGTCGCTGTAGCAGAAGCAACTCAACTGGCTCAAGATGCAGGGGTCGATGCTGCCAAGATCCCACAAGCCTTACAAGGTGGAAGGGCAGACAGTGCAATATTGCAAGAGTTTATGGCTAAGATGGCGGCAAAAGACTATAGCCCAACTGGTCGAATCGATAATATGGTCAAAGATTTGAATGGCGTTCAAGATTTAGCCAGAAGTACCAACACGGCCATGCCTTTGACCGCAGCCTGTGCAGAAATCCATAGACTATTTATGGCTGCCGGAATGGGAGGTGCGGATAGTGCTGAGTTGATGCGTTTCTATCAGGGACCTAATCCAGAATAAGTCACATTAATCAATTACTATATTCACATCATTAATCTCAATTATCTGAAATTTTTCTGCTGACGTTGTGTTATCTTATGCTGATGATTTTTTCAAAAGATTCGATATTTTTTAGGGCCATAAGATTTAAATACTCAGCTATCTGGATATTGATGGTTATTTCTATAATTCCCGCGAATAGCTATGCGAAAGAGTGTGTGGTGTTATTGCATGGCATGGCAAGAACTGAGAAATCAATGACTAAGCTAGCTGAAAAGTTAGATGCAGCCGAATATCAGGTCGTGAATAAAGGCTATCCATCTACTCAAAAAACAGTAGAAGCACTGGCGGTGCCAGTAATTGATGAGGCAATCGGTCATTGCTCACCAGAAAGTAAAGCGCATATAGTGACGCACTCTCTAGGTGGAATTTTGGTGCGTTATTATATGAAGTACAGAGAGCAAACCGAATACTCCCAAAGAGTTGACCGTGTGGTAATGCTTGCGCCACCCAATAAAGGTAGTCAAATTGTGGATAAGCTGGGTCATCTGTCTGCTTATCAATGGATAAATGGCCCAGTGGGTTTGCAGTTAGGTATTGATAAACAGAGCATGCCCAATCAGCTAGGAGATGTAGACTTTGAGCTTGGGGTAATCGCAGGCTCGCGTTCTATCAATTTGATTCTCTCAACGATGTTGCCTAACCCTGATGATGGTAAAGTCTCTGTTGCGAATACCAAAGTTGAAGGTATGAAAGATCATATCGTGATGCCTGTTAGTCATCCTTTTATCATGAAAAATGATGAGGTAATAAAACAGGTGCTGTTATTTCTTCGGACTGGTAAGTTTAATCATTCCTAGTTCAAACTTACTCAACCCCGGTGACATACCACGTATTGAGAGTATTTATTAATATATTACAGATTACAAATGACTGTTATAGCCCTTGGTTTGTAGGCATTCCACTACTAGCGCATGGCGCTCCTCTCGCTCGGTAGTCGTACGCGCCATTTGATGTTGTATGCCGATGCCGCCAAAACTACCACTACGATATCCATAACCTCCACCGACACCTAAACCAAAATTGACAGAAGTACGACTGGGAATAAGCTTAGGTTTTGGAGCAGGCGCTTGCTCAGATATTCGCTCACAATACTCTATGTCCTGAACATAAGCAGCATATGCAATCGCGCTAGTGGGAATGGGATTTATGTTGTATGGATGGGTAGTAGTGCAAGCACTGCAAAGTCCTATCAATCCAATAACGATGGGAGTAATAAATCTGTTCATAAACTAAGAATAGCAGTTATGATTTTAATGATAACCAAACCGATGAAATTGCCAGAGTGATTGTTGGTGTATCAGTCAATTAAAATTACTGATGTAAGCTAAAAGTCACTGGAGCGTCTACAATGGCATTCATTGCTTGACCATTGCGTAATACTGGTTGGAATATCCATTTTTTAACAGCCTTCAGAGCGGATTTGTCTAACATTGCGTGACCTGAAGATTGTTGTACACTTGCAAAGGTGACCAGTCCAATGCGGTTAATTTCAGCTCGGATAATAGCGGTGCCTTGTTGGTTTCTACGCCGTGCTGACACGGGATAATTTGGCTTGACTCTCTGAACCACTGCTGGGTTAGTGATAACTTCTCCGATATTTTGACTAGGAGCGATAATAGTGTTTTGATCGTCAGTCTGTCTTGCCTTTCTAGCAGCTAATGCCTGCTGTATTGCAAGTAAATCAGCATCAGATTTGGCGCGCTTTTCGGCTGCAAGTTGCGCTGTTGTTTTAGCAGTAGTTTGTTGCTGTGCTGGCTGAGTTTTTGATGTTACTGTCTTTGGTCGCTGGACAATCTCATTTGTTTTGACCTGCTTTTGAGGCTTTTTCTTAGACACTTTGTCTAGCATAGCCTGTAGCTCGTCAATGGCTTTGTCTTTACTCTTAGGCTTACTATTATTAGAGACTTTGGTTTCTGCTTTAGGAGTGGGTTTGAACACGGGTTCTTTGATTGGCTCTGACCGCTTACCCAAATCCTTTTGTAAAATCTGAATATCCGTGATCGCTTGATTATTCGGTATGACATCTCTAGAGAGCACAGGAATGGTGTCGCTTAATCCCTGTTCTGCTAATGCAGTATTTTTTGCGCCTTG
>CAKMZF010000009.1:0-10736 GCA_929200405.1 uncultured Gammaproteobacteria bacterium
TGAATGTTAGTGGTAGTAGTGTTGTAGCTACAGATAGCTTGTAGAGTTCTTTTTTCATTTCTTGCCCAGTATCTTTGTATAAAGGCAGAAGTATGTCAGTAACTTGTAACAAAACTTTGGCAATAGCTAAAAAAGTTGTCGCAAGTTGTCGCATGAGCCAGTGTGTAATTAAATTTTCACCAGATAGTGCGTTCAATGTGTCGTAACGTGATTGACGCTATCAAATTTGCCGTCTCCTGCGTTCTAACAATGCCCCAGAGAGCAGGCTGAGAGTTGGTTGACGGCACAAGCTCAAGCTTTTCGTCAGTTGATTATTGCAATGTTTAGAGGGTATGAGTGCGTTGCTATTGTGAGGCTTGTCTGCCTTTTATGAATGCAGGCTAAGAGAGTAGTTAAGTCTGCTGCCCCTCGACTATTGTCACGCTAACCTCACAAGCGCCGTCGCGGTGTTGGCGAGCTGCGGTGTATTCTGGGGAGTTGTAGCAGGCACGGGCTTGTTCTACATTGCCAAATTCTATGACGACATGACGCTGCCATTCTTTACCTTCTAAAGAGGTTGCTTCACCGCCTCTTGCTAAGAATTTAGCGTTGTAGCGTGGGAATATCTCTGCGGCAGCTGTCATGTAGTGTTGATATTGCTCCATGTCTGTCACAGTTACGTGTGCTATCCAGTAGGCTTTTGGCATATCGTCTATCCTCTTTTTTGTTTATCTTTTACGGCCTATATTTTGGTAAATGCTTCGTGGTGTTTATCGATTGTAGTTTGCGTGTTATAGATCGTTCTGTGGGATTTTCAGTAGTTTCTTAGCAATGGCTGCGGCATCATTTAAATGTGTTTCTACGGCTTGCTTGGCAGCTTTTGGGTCTTGGGAGAGAATGGTTTTCTGAATGTTTTTTATATGTGCTAATCCCGAGGTGTGACGGTCTGCGGTTGCCAGCGTTAGCATTCGCAGACGGCTGATTCTACCGTTGAGTCGTTGCACGATTTCCCATGCGATATGGTGCTCGGCTTGTTCAAATATTTGTTTGTAAAATCCGGTGGTGGCTTTAATAATCTCGGTCTGATCTTGACTGCTCAGGGCTTTCTCTATTTTGCTTATGCTGCTTTGCAGGGCTTTTTTAAATTTAGCTGTGCTTTTTTCTGCACAGGCGACTACAGCGCTGCTTTCTAACTGTTTGCGAATGTCATAGATTTGCTTGGCATGGCTCCAGTCTATTGGTGCGACTATCGGGCCTTTGTGAGGGATGATTTCTACTAGACCTTCGGCCTCTAGATAGCGAAAGGTT
This sequence comes from uncultured Gammaproteobacteria bacterium, assembly GCA_929200405.1. GTDB lineage: Bacteria > Pseudomonadota > Gammaproteobacteria > Cardiobacteriales > CAKMZF01 > CAKMZF01. The sequence goes on from CAKMZF010000009.1 coordinate 1,288, forward strand.
TCTCTAATAACGGTGCGGCTCACACCAAATTTATCGCATAGCGGTCTCTCAACTAGGCGCTCGTTTGGTTTGAATATGCCTTTGATAATCGCTTCGCGCATGCGCTCTTGCACGATCTCTCGCAGAGTAGCAGGGGGCTCGATTTCTTTGAGGCTGTTAAGGTTGTCTGGTTTCATTTCAGTAGCGTCGATTCTGTTTGTAAGCGGAGCTTATCAATGTGTTTATGATAGAGCAAGTTATAGGGGTATCAACTGTTCTATGCTGAACAGTTTTCCCTTGAAACGTTGATTGCTTACGGTCTCTAATAGGTTGTTTAGAATTCATTTGACATATTTTTTTGGTATACCATAATACGATTTTAGTTTACATGATATGGGTTTAATTTGCTATGGCTGCTGAGATTCGTAAGACATTGCTTCACGTTGAGGAAACGCTGATTGAAGGTGGTAAGACCGCTGAGGTACCACTGAAAATGATTGCTGCGGTTGCAGTAATAAAAAACCCGTGGGCGGGTCAAGGGTTTGTTGATGATTTAAAACCAAAAATTTTGGATTGTGCCCCAGGTCTTGGTGAGTTGCTGACTAAAATGGTGTTGGATGCTGCTGGTGGTGGCGATAAGGTTGAGGGCTATGGCAAGTCAGCGATTGTCGGCGTTAATGGGGAAGTGGAGCATGCCTCCGCATTAATTCACACCCTGAGGTTTGGCAATCATTACCGTGAAGCGGTGGGTGCTAAGTCTTATTTGGCTTTTTGCAATACTCGTGGCCCTGCCAATGCGCCGTTGATGATTCCATTGATGGATAAGAATGATGGCGGCAGACGCTCGCATTATTTAACGATACAGTTGTCAGTAGCAGATGCGCCAGGACCAGATGAAATTGTGATTGCGCTAGGGGCTTCTATTGGTGGTCGTCCGCATCATCGTATTGGTGACCGTTATCAAGATTTAAAGGATTTAGGCCATGATATTGATAACCCAGCAGCTGTCTAAACCTTTTGGCAAAGTCACTTATCGGCAGGCAGGTGCGCCTGCGAGTAGGCGAGACACGAGTAAAGAGGTATTGCTACTGGTGCATGGAGTGGGCATGCAGTCTGTGGCTTGGTTGCCGCAGATTAAAGCGTTGTCTCTACAATATCATGTGATCGCTGTGGATATGCCGGGTCATGGGGGCAGTGATTGCATAGCCAGTGACGCTGAGTTGACGGATTATGTGACTTGGTTAAAAGCATTTATCGACTCCTTGAAGCTTGGCGCTGTGAATATAGCTGGTCATTCAATGGGGGCGTTGATTACCGCTGGATTTGCGGTGACTTATCCCTTGCAAACTCAACGAGTGGCGTTGCTAAACGGTGTGTTTCGTCGCGATGCGAAAGCCAGAGCATTGGTGGAGGCAAGAGCCGCGGAGGTTAGGGCTGGTAAGTTTGATATCGAGACTCCGCTAAAGCGCTGGTTTGGCGACACAGCTGCTGATATCACTGCCCGTGGCGTGGTGGCGAGTTTGTTACATGAGATAAACATGGCAGGCTATGCCACGGCTTATAGCGCTTTTGCGCATGGTGATAGCACGTTTGCAGACCGCTGGAGCAACATTGCAGCACCGTTATTGGCATTAACAGGGTCTGATGACCCCAATTCTACTGTTGAGATGTCGAAAGCAATGGCAGTTGAGTGTCAGGATGGCGAAGCGGTGGTTCTAGTGGGGCATCGACATATGGTTAATTTGACAGCGATACAGGCTGTGAATGATACTCTTTTGCAATGGCTAAAAAGACCAGTAGATAGAGGAGTTGTAGATGAGCAAGCATGACCCACGCAGTCTTCGTGATGCATTTGGCAGTTTTATGACTGGTGTTACTGTGGTCACTACCATAGATGAGGCAGGCCAGCCGATTGGGCTAACGGCTAACTCTTTTACCAGTGTTTCCTTAGATCCCGCGTTGTTGCTGGTTTGTATCGCCAATACGTCTAGTAATTATGAGGCTTTGACCAAGGCAAGAGGCTTTGCAGTGAATATTTTAGCGGAGTCGCAAAAAGACATTTCCAATACTTTTGCCCGCCCCGTAGATGACCGTTTTGCTGATATCTTTTGGAAAAAAGGCCCTTTCGGTTCGCCAGTGCTGGCAAATGTGTCGGCTTGGTTTGATTGCTCTATGAATAAGATTATTGAGGCAGGCGATCATGTGATTTTATTGGGCGAGGTTGAAGCTTTTGAGTCTTATTCCATGCCAGGTTTAGGCTATGCACGCGGTGCGTATTTTACCGCTGCCAATGAGGCGGACGCAGTCTCGCGTGGCTATGATGTGATGGTGTCGGCATTAATCGCCCGAGAAGGCAAAATCTTTTTGCTAGATGATGGCAATGGCGGGTTAACTTTGCCGATGGTGAAAGCCGGTAAAGAAGGTGCTGGTGCTGCTTTAAATGGACTAACCCGCAGCCAAGGAATTGCTGCAGAAGCGGGTTTTATTTATTCGGTGTTTGAGGACAATACCAGTGGCTTGCAGCACATCTCTTTTCTTTGCCACGCAGATAAAGACACCACTAAAGACGATAATTTCTTGCCATTAACCGCAGAGAATTTGACACGAATCGCAAACCCTGCGATGCAGATTATGTTGAAGCGCTTTGCTTCAGAAACCAAACTTGGCAACTATGGTGTTTACTTTGGTGACCACCAAAGTGGCAATATTCATCGTTTTATATCAGGGCAGTAGTATGAAGTTTTCTCTTTTTGCGCATCTGGAAAGGATTTCAGCAGATCAAAGTCAGCATAAGCTTTATGAGGAGTTTCTTGAGCTATGTCGCATTGCTGATGAAGGTGGTATGCATGCAATTTGGACAGGCGAGCATCATGGTATGAATTTTACCATCGCGCCAAATCCACTGCTTAATTTGGTTGATCTCGCAAGAAGGACAAAAAATGTACGCCTAGGGACAGGAACCATAGTTGCGCCTTATTGGCACCCAATAAAGTTAGCTGGCGAAGCGGCAATGACCGACCTGTTAACCGATGGCAGATTAGAGTTAGGTATCGCCCGAGGTGCTTATTCGTTTGAATATGAGCGCATGGGTGAGGACTTAGATGCGTGGAAAAGTGGTCAGATGTTGCGCGAGATGATTCCGACAATACAGGGATTATGGCAGGGAGATTATACCCACGATGGCGAGCATTGGTCGTTTCCCAAAACCACTTCATCACCAAAGCCATTACAACAGGATGGACCGCCGATATGGGTGGCCGCTAGAGATATTAACAGCCATGAGTTCGCAGTTTCAAATGGTTGTAATGTGCAAGTCACTCCGCTGTGGCAGGGCGAAGCAGAGATTGAAAGTTTAATGGAAAAGTTCAATGCGACCTGTGAAAAGTTTGCTGATATTCCACGGCCTAAAATCATGCTGCTAAACCACACATATGTGGCTGATAGTGCAGAAGATGTAGAAATGGCAGCCAAAGAGCTGAACCGGTTTTATTGTTATTTTGGGGCATGGTTTAAGAATGAGCGTGAAGTTACGCAGGGTTTGATAGCACCACTAACCGATGCAGAGATTGCTGCACACCCATTTTATTCACCCGAAGCAATGAAGCGTGATTTGGTGATAGCAGAGGCAGATGAGGTGATTGCGCGGTTACAGAAGTATCAGCAATTGGGTTACGATGAATACGCTTTCTGGATTGACTCAAGCATGAGCTTTGAGCGCAAGAAGGCATCACTAGAGCGCTTTATAGCAGATGTTATGCCGGCTTTTAGTTAGCTTAAAACATTAAAACTAACAAATTAGTGCGCTATCTCTAGCGCAGATGCTTTCAGGGAGTAGGAAATGCAACGGTTTCAGCAATACATAGACGGTAAATTTGAAGATGGAAATGCGTCGTTTCCCAGTGTTGATCCGGCGACCGGAGAAGTTTGGGCGCAAATGCCAGAGGCAGGAGCAGAGGATGTTAACCGAGCAGTCGCCAGTGCGAAGCGTGCTTTTGTGTCCGCTGAGTGGTCTGCGCTTACGGCAACCCAGCGTGGCAAGTTGCTCTATAAACTGGCAGATCTAGTGCAGCAATATGCGCAGGATTTAGCCGTATTAGAGACACGAGATACCGGAAAAATTATCCGCGAAACCTCAGCGCAAATTGCCTATGTTGCGGAATATTATCGCTACTACGCAGGCATTGCCGACAAAATAGAAGGCACCCATTTGCCAATAGATAAGCCGGATATGGAAGTTTGGTTGCGCCGCGAACCATTAGGCGTCATTGCCGCAGTAGTGCCGTGGAATAGTCAGCTATTTTTGTCAGCGGTTAAACTGGGGCCAGCTTTGGCGGCAGGTTGTACTGTGGTATTAAAAGCTTCAGAAGATGCACCCTCGCCCATGCTAAAGTTTGCAGAGCTTGTGCATGAAGCAGGTTTTCCGGCTGGAGTGGTCAATATTATTACCGGTTTTGGTCAGACCTGTGGTCAGGTATTAACACAGCATCCTGATATAGCGCATATCGCCTTTACTGGCGGGCCAGAAACAGCAAAGCACATTGTTAGAAACTCGGCAGAAAACCTAGCCAGTACCTCGCTAGAGTTGGGTGGAAAGTCACCATTTATCGTCTTTGATGATGTCGATATCGAGAGTGCGGTGAATGCGCAGATATCTGGCATATTTGCCGCGACAGGCCAGAGTTGTGTAGCAGGGTCTCGGTTAATTATCGCGCGCGGCATAAAGGACAGGTTTTTAGCTAGGCTTAAAGAAAAAGCAGAGCAGATCAATATTGGTTCACCGGATGATATGGCAACCGAAGTTGGGCCATTATGCACACTAGCGCAGCGTGAGCGCATAAATCAAATAGTGCAAGACTCTATAGACAAAGGTGCCAAGCTACTCACTGGAGGCAGCAATATAGAAGGCAATGGTTTCTATTACCCGCCAACCATATTGGATTGCTCTGATGTGCAAGACGCACCATCTGTCACTAATGAGTTATTTGGCCCAGTGTTATCGGTAATCTGTTTTGACACCGAGGAAGAGGCGATTGCTTTGGCAAATAACACCCAATTTGGGTTGGCCTGTGGTGTGTTTACTCAAAATCTAAGTCGTGCTCATCGTATGATTAAAGCCATTCGTTCAGGCATTGTTTGGGTCAACACCTATCGCGTGGTCTCTCCTATCGCACCATTTGGTGGTCATGGGTTGTCAGGTCACGGCAGAGAAGGTGGACTAGATGCCGTGCTAGATTACACTGCTGTGAAAGCCGTCTGGATGAGAACCTCAGATGACCCAATCCCAGACCCATTTGTCATGCGCTAAGGGTTTGAGTCGGAGACATCCTGCAGATAATCGATTTTGGAAATGGATGGCTTATTTTGGCGAATGCTGGTTTAGAATAACCGCACCGCTGCCTTCGCTGGCAAGTTTGTCATCTCGGTTGTAGATAGGGCAGTTTTTCATGGATAGGCAACCACAGCCAATGCAGCCCGTCATGGAGTCTCGTAGTTTTTCAAGGTAGGTGATACGGGCATTTAGCTCGTCTCGCCATTGCAATGACAACCGCTGCCAATCCTCAGTCGATGGTGTTCGATTATTCGGTAAACTGGCGAAAGCCTCTTTTATTGACTCTAAGCTAATTCCCATTTTTTGCGCTGCTTTGATGATAGCAATTCGACGCAGAACATCTTTCCTATATCGCCTTTGATTACCTGAATTACGTCTGCTTTGTATTAGCTGCTTTTGCTCATAGAAATGCAATGTACTGACTTTAACACCGCACCGTTTTGCGACCTGACCCACGCTCCAGCTTGTTTGTTCCATATTGCTCACTCTGTAAATAAGATTGTTGTTATGGATAAGTTAGAGGTAAAAAACTGGGGTAATTCTCAAAATAACACTTTACCTCAACTTGACTTTAGGTATTAGTATGAACACTCCGATTGCAAATGCAAGTCATAAGGAGTGAATTGTGATGTACTTTGAGCATGTTAATTTGGTTGTGGATGATATTCAAAAAATGCTAACGTTTTATCAAGCTGCGTTTCCGCACTGGGCGATACGTGCAGAGGGTGGAGATAATTGGAACGGCAAACCCAGGAGGTGGCTGCATTTTGGTGATCACTATCAATATATCTCGATGAGTGACCACGGAGAGAGTGCAAACAGAGAGAACGCTGGTTATCAGATAGGTTTGGCACATCTGGCTTTTGTGACGGACAATTTGGCCGTTTTAGTGGAGAGAATGCAGGCTGCGGGTTTCTCAATATTTGGTGATGGGGCAGAGAGTATTTATCGGAAAAATATTTACTTTATGGATCCGGCTGGTTTTGAGGTTGAGTTTGTCGAATATCTAAGTGATGAACCAAGATTGCGTAATAGTTGACACATTGAAGTAAAGTGAGATGCGAGTCACGGCACTATATGCGCATCTATAGTGCCTGCCTAGCGTGCTTTCCTACAGGTAAGGGGCGACAGGGAAGCGGTCGATTAATAAAGCACGGCGTGAATTTGCTCTCGCTCACTGCCGCTTATTATATCTTCGCAGCCAGTCGGCAGGCTTGATCTATGGCACGCTTTGCATCTAGCTCGGCGGCAACGTCTGCACCACCTATCCAGTGGGTGCTGCGATGTTGTAGTGAGTCTTCCAAGCTGCGGTTGGAGAGTTGTCCTGCACAGATAATGACATTATCTACAGCAATTACCTGAGCTTCTCCAGCAACGCTAATGTGCAGACCTTGATCGTCTATTTTATGATATTCGCAGTTTGAGAGCATTTTCACGTCTTTTGTTTTTAAGTCGTGGCGATGTATCCAGCCTGTGGTTTTACCAAGTTTGGCGCCGACTTTTGATTTCTTTCGTTGTAGCAAGGTGATTTGCCTTGGGTTTGAGGTAGCTACGGGCATAATATCTGCTACGCCGCCTCGCGCTTTTAACTGCATGTCAATGCCCCATTTCTCCATAAACGCAGGAATGTCGGTGCTAAAACTTTCTCCGGTTTGGTGGCTTAGGTATTCCGCGATATCAAAGCCAATGCCACCAGCTCCAATAATGGCGACTCTCTCACCAACCTCTGCACCTTTTAGTACGTCTATGTAACTTAGCACACTGGGGTGATCTATGCCTTCAAGTGCTAACTCTCTGGGTTTTATGCCTGTGGCTAAGATGACTTGATCATACTCTGCTGTCGTTAACTCAGCTGCGCTGACAGCTGTGTTGAGCTTTAGGGTAACCTCGTGCTTTTGCAGTTGAGTGCGGAAGTAACGCAGCATTTGATAAAACTCTTCTTTACCTGGCACTTGTTTGGCTAGGTTTATTTGTCCTCCGATATCGCTGTGCTGGTCAAATAAGGTGACTTGATGACCACGCTGCGCAGCGGTAATAGAGAACGCCATGCCTGCAGGACCAGCACCAACAACGGCTATACGTTGAGGTTTGTCGGTCGGAAGATAATTTAACTCAGTTTCGTGGCAGGCACGAGGGTTGACTAGGCATGAGGTGAGTTTGCCGCTAAAGACATGGTCTAAGCAGGCTTGGTTGCAGGCGATACAGGTATTGATTTCATCGGCGCGATTTTCAGCAGCTTTGGTTACAAATTCTGGGTCTGCCAAGAATGGCCTTGCCATCGAAACCATATCCGCATCGCCTCGTGTCAGTACAGACTCTGCGACTTCTGGATCATTGATGCGGTTACTGGTAATAACGGGTATATCTAGCTCGGCTTTGACCTGAGCGGTTACCCATGTAAAGGCAGCTCTGGGAACTTTGGTGGCAATGGTGGGTATGCGCGCTTCGTGCCAGCCAATGCCAGAGTTGATAATAGTTGCACCTGCTGTGGTAACGGCTTTTCCCAGCTGAATAATTTCTTCTAAAGTGCTGCCTTCGTCGATTAAATCAAGCATAGATAGGCGGAAGATAATGATAAAATCTTCGCCGACTGCAGCGCGAACGCGTTTCACAATTTCAATGGGTAGTCGAATGCGGTTGTCGTATTCGCCTCCCCAATCATCATCGCGTTTGTTGGTGTGAGTGGTGATAAATTGGTTCAACAGATAGCCTTCTGAGGCCATGATTTCAACCCCATCATAGCCAACTTGCTGTGCAAGCATAGCTGCAGTGACAAAATCATCTATCTCTTGTTCTATTTCATCTGGCGTGAGTTCTTTGGGTTTGAAAGCATTGATAGGTGCTTTGATAGCTGAGGGAGCGACAAGTTTCGGGTTATAAGCATAACGGCCGGTGTGCAGTATTTGCATGGCAATCTTACCACCTGCATTGTGTACGGCATCTGTTACCAGTTGATGATTGTCTAGGGTTTCCTCAGATGTGTCAGCATTCATCACTGCTGCATGAGCATGTACTGCGCCAGCTGAGTTCGGGCCAATGCCGCCAGTGACGATAAGCGCTACGCCATTTGCAGCGCGCTCCGCGTAAAATGCGGCCATGCGCTCAAAGCCATTGGGCATTTCTTCTAGGCCAAGATGCATGGAGCCCATCAAGACTCGGTTTTTGAGCGTGGTAAATCCTAAATCAAGAGGGGATAATAGGTGAGGGTAAGGTGTTGTCATCAGATTCTACTCAGGGTTTGTTCTATTCAATATATTCAATTATTCAAAAGGCGATGTGGTTGGTTGCAAATTGGCAAATTCGGCAGTTTTTTTGGTCGTTTTGGCTTGGATGCTTTGCATGATATCGGTGTTGGTAAACATGCCACTTTGCCATATAGACATCATTTCTAAACCTTCTGCCACACTGTGATCAGTGGCATAGTTCAACATATATTTGTTGCCATAGTTGGCTAATGGCGATTTGCTGGCAATCTCTCTGGCGATGGTTAATACAGCACTGTGCATACTTTCTGTGTCATCGTAAATTGCATTTACCAAACCGCAATCCTTAGCTTCTGTGGCTGTTAGCTTTCTGCCGGTGTAGGCTAGTTCTTTGGTAAGACCGATAGGCATGAGTTTGGGCAACCTCTGCAAAGCGCCGAGGTCGGCGGTCATGCCGATATCCGTTTCTTTGAGTGTGAAAAAAGCATCTGCTGTGGCGTAACGGCAGTCGGTGGCAGAAAGCAGGCTAAAGCCACCACCTATACAGCCGCCTTGCACAGCACAGAGTACCGGAAAGCGTAGCGCTTCAAGCGCAGAGAAGCATTGTTGCAACTGTTTAACAACTTGCAAAACATGCTCGCCCTGTCTGCCAGACTCTCCTTTAAAAAGTCCCTGGCCTGCTTTGGCGAGTAGATTTAAATCAATGCCCGCACAGAAATGTTTGCCTGTGGATTGGATGATTAGCGCCCGTATCTCTCCAGAAATATCGAGCGATTTAATTGCTGGGGTAAATTCTTGCCAGAAGGCATGATTTAGTGAGTTGTATTCGCTGTCTCTATTGAGTGTGAGGATTGCGACATGGGGGTTTTCAATATCTTGAGCAAGACTAAAGCTGCGGTAGTCACCAAATATTTCGCTCGCTATAGAATCAGTCGTGG
>CAKMZF010000009.1:10836-38094 GCA_929200405.1 uncultured Gammaproteobacteria bacterium
GTGGATATGTTGCATGAGGTGGGTGTTGAAAAACTCTCCATCAGAAAGTTGGCCGACGTTGCTGGAGTTTCTCATTCCGCTCCGTATTATCATTTTGCAAATAAGCAGGGCTTGCTTTGCGCCATTGCATATCGTGGATTTGAAGGGCAATTGTCATTTCAACAGAACTTATTAACACAGATACTCTCTATTGATGATAAAACACTGGCTCAGAAAGCGCTGCAAGACTTTATACAACAATATTTACAAATGGCTATAGAGCAGCCAGCAATGTACCGCTTAATGTATAGTAGACATATATGGGAAGCAGGGGATCAAACTGAAGCCTTGAAGCAAATATCTTATCAAAGCTACCAGCTTTGGAATGACGTTATTCGTCATATGGTTGCTCTAGAGGCTTTTCATCATGCCGATGACATCCAAAGAATGGCGCAGGCGATATGGGCAAATTTGCATGGTTTGTGCCATTTCGCCATAGATGGGGTTTATGTAAACCCTAGCGATATCAAAGAAATGTCAAAAACGGCTCTGAAAATGGTTTTTGCGTAAGGTAGTGCGCAGAGGTTTTAGACTTTAGTACTTTTGCTGTTTTCTAAATTGGCTAGGTGTCATGCCCGTCCAGCGTTTAAATGAGCGATAAAAAGCCGATAATTCATCAAAACCCATTAACTCGACCACTTCATTGATGCTAAGCTGCGGGGAGCTCATATAGTCAATCGCCGATTGTTTACGGGTTTTATCTTTTATTTGCTGGAAACTACTGCCTTCCTCTAATAAGCGACGTCGTAGAGTTGAGAGTGACATGTTTAATGAATGCGCTGCTTCTTCGGCAGTGGGTGGGGCAATGCTGCAATCTCGCCCAATCAAGGCTTTTACTTGTGCAGTTAGGGTTTCAGCCGTATCTGCCATGGCGACTAATTGATAAGGTGCGGTTTTTAAAAAACTGTGCAATGTAGATTCAGTTTGCACAATGGGATAGTCAAGATAGCTGGTCTCAAATGTAATCGCGCTGTGGTCTTTATCAAACCTCACTTCTGATTGAAAAATAGCACTGGCATTTGGCAGAGCCTCGGACTCAGGGAAATTAAAATAGGCCGATTTTAAAGGAATTTTCTGACCAATTAACCAGCTAATAAAATGATGCCACATAGAGAGTGAAGTGCATATGGCAGACTTTGGTTTGCTATCAAAAACGGCTTGCTCTTCAACTGTGGTCATATTTTCTAGAGCTGAGAAACTAATTTTAGCGGTTTTACCCTGTCTTAAAAGCACGGGTTTTATATTGGCGCCACGGCAGATTTCGTGAAAATCAGAGGCGCGCTGAATAGCGCTGCCGAGTGAGCTGGCATGAATAATTGCATGGCACATCATTCGAAATGTGCCAGTAGGTAATTTACCAGCACTAAGCATGCCGAAATACTCATCTTGGGTTTCGTACATGATTTTTTGATATACTGCTGCAAATTTATCGGCAGGAAAATGCGTTAATTCATCTAATGTCTTAGGGTCTATCTGCTCGCTAATCAGCAGTTGATTAACGTCTATGCCTTCAGCTGCTGCTTGAGAGAAAATATCCAATGCATAGCCGATAGGAACCGTAAGTTTGGCAGAACTAGGCTTATTGCCTGAGCCAATATTATCGTCAGATTCTTTTGCAGAAGTTATAGATTTCACCATGCCATAGTGTAATCATTTCTGAGGAGATATTCCATTAAGACAGGAAAAGAATAGCTTGTTAGAGAGGATTGAAAGAGGGGAGTATTATTGTTGTTTAGTCCAAAGACCACATTTTTCTAGGTCTCCTTTTTTGGCTATGTAAATCTTTGGTCGCAATTCTATCCCAAAATCTACCGCCGACTTTTTGCTCAACATCATAGGTGATAGCGAGATAGTCTTCTAGCTTTCCAGTCAATTCTTTATTCGCCATTTCAAAGGTCCATAACTTTAATCTCCCACGGTTATCTTCTACGAGAACGCTTTTTACAAAAGCGTGGGGGATGGGAACATCAATACCGTATTTCTCTGTATTATTGCCAATAGTCTCGACTTTTTGATCAAAATAAAACAACGGTGCTGTCAGTACATAGGTTTCTAAAATATGCTTGCTGTCGTTTAGATGGCGAATAGCCAGCTCAAGATCCCGCCAAATGCGTTGATTAAACTCAGGCTTCTGGGGTGACATATTGGAGAGCAAAAAAGTCTCGCTGTTTTGAATTTTTAGTCGGTTTTGATTAGCGCTAGCGACCAAATGCCCGCGGTTGTAGCCACTGCCTTTGTAGGCTTGTAAACCGGCTCGAAATCGACGAGGAATGCGGATATCAGCCCTAAAGTTATCAGATCGCTTACTGACTTCCCACTCGAACTTTGTGTTGGGATTAACAATCTCCAGTGTCCACTTGGGCTGTCTGAAATACCATGAATAGCCAATGGTGAAATGCCTCCCAGTGAGTATTTCATCACAGACGGGGTGACCATAGCGAAGTTCTCGTTGCATTTGAAAAGGATCAGTCATCTATTAATCTCCGCATTCTAAGATAAGCTTAGCTTTCTAGGTTGATTTACGTCTTTTAAATAAATATGTGAATTTATAGTATCAGTAAACTAAGATGCGATCTATCAGTTGATTTGGGGTTATGGCATCAGAGGAGAGGTAAAAGAATAAATGGTGGGCCCTGCTGGACTCGAACCAGCGACCAACCGATTATGAGTCGGTTGCTCTAACCAACTGAGCTAAGGGCCCAATTATTCTTTCATCACGGAGACAATAGACTCAAAGAGCAGAGGTATTGTTTCTGTTAGAACAGCGCTGCATTATAGCAGCACTTTTTTATTTTTAAATCTCTATTCTGAGAATTTTTTATAAACGTCTGTTTCGCTGGGAATTCTATAATAACTTTATATCATACCAAGCCTCTACAAATCATTTCAATGCGGCGAAATGATTTGTATTTAAGCGGTTACTCAGTGGTATCTAGGAAGCTTTTTAACTGTTCAGAGCGGTTAGGGTGACGCAGCTTTCTGAGAGCTTTGGCTTCTATCTGACGAATTCTCTCCCGAGTGACATCGAACTGTTTGCCGACTTCTTCTAGGGTATGATCATTTGCCATGTCAATGCCAAAACGCATACGCAGTACTTTGGCTTCTCTAGCGGTTAAGCCGCTTAAGACTTCTCTGGTTGCTTCACTCAAGCCTTCGCTGGTCGCAGCATCCAAAGGAGAAGAGGCGTTGATATCTTCTATGAAGTCGCCGAGATTTGAATCTTCATCATCTCCTACAGGTGTTTCCATAGAGATCGGGTCTTTGGCAATTTTTAGCACCTTGCGGATTTTGTCCTCTGGCATATCCATTTTCTCAGCAAGCTCTTCTGGGGTCGCATCACGGCCCATGTCCTGCAACATTTGACGAGAAATACGATTAAGCTTGTTGATGGTCTCAATCATATGTACTGGAATACGGATAGTTCTGGCTTGATCAGCAATAGAGCGCGTGATTGCCTGACGTATCCACCAAGTGGCATAGGTTGAGAATTTATAACCACGGCGATATTCAAACTTATCAACCGCTTTCATTAAGCCAATATTGCCTTCTTGAATTAGGTCAAGGAACTGTAGCCCACGATTGGTATATTTCTTGGCGATTGAAATAACTAGGCGCAAGTTTGCTTCAACCATTTCTTTTTTAGCCGCTCTAGCGCGGGCTTCAGAGATGGAAATATTACGGTTTAGCTCTTTGATCTCATGGATTGTGAGCATGGTGTCATTTTCGATTGGCACCAATTTGGTTTGTATCTGCTGAATTAATGGCAAGAACTCAGTGAGTTTCTCCTGAGCCGCAACAACGGCTTTGGTTTTGCTGGTGAAAACTTTTGCTAAGAAATCAGGGTTGGTTTCATTGCCTGTGTAAGCATCATAAAAGTGTTTACGCGGTAGTTTGGAGCGGTCGACCACTTGGCGTTCGATCTCTCTTTCTACTTTTCGCACTTCTTCAACATGCTCCTTAACCAAGCTAATTAGGAAGTCAGCAGCAGAGTTTGCGAGTTTAAATTCTGCAAATTGCTCAGCCATTTTATCGCGTAATTTCTTAGACTCTTTAGAACCAATGCCGTCTTTTTTTTCTGTGCTTTCAACAAAAGCTTTATGTCGTTTGGCAAGTTCGGCAAAACGTTTGGTAGCTTCTTCTGGGTCTGGGCCCGTATCTACAATTGCTTCCTCTTCTTCATCTGTATCAGCATCATCAGCTTCAACATCGCTGTCTTTGTCATCTTCAGATTCTGCTACAGTCTCTTCAATCTTGGGTGTGGCTTGACTGGCGTCTTCAACATAGTCGTCTGAGAAGCCAGTGATAATATCGCTTAGCTTAACCTCTTCTTCTTCAAAACCTTTGAACAGCTCTAATAAGTGTTCAGTTGCTAGTGGAAATCGAGAGAGGGCGGTTTGCACATCTTGGATACCGCCTTCGATGCGTTTGGCTATTTGTATCTCGCCTTCACGCGTTAGTAGATCAACGGTACCCATCTCTCGCATATACATGCGTACTGGGTCAGTTGTGCGGCCAAATTCGTTCTCAGGTGACAGAGCAACAGCCCCTTCTTCACCATCTTGTTGCGTTTGGCGCTGTAGTGGATTGATGTGACTCCCTTCTTCATCTTCTGGGGCCTCTTCAATGACATCAATACCAATATCACTCAAATGTGAGATGATATCTTCGATCTGATCGGGGTCAACGATATCGTCTGGTAGGGCTTTATTAATCTCCGCAAACGTGAGATATCCTTGGTCTTTACCGTAGGTGATTAAATCACGTAGGGTGTTTTCTTGCTCTAGTTCCTGATCTTTATTTTCGATCGGTAAGACGGTTTCCAGTTCTTGCTCACTCATAGTTGCTCGTTATCCAATTTAGAATTCAGCTTAAATTTGACGGCGTAATATACCACACTTGTGGTGTGTTGTGACGCCCCCTAAGGTTTGCTTTTAGTGCTTATCGTGCGTCAAGTGCCGCGTTCGATCTTAAGCTAGCAGAGTGCATATACCTATTGGCTAATTATTTTATCATTCGGCCTTAGCTAAAATCAGTCAATAAATACAACTTGCACCTAATCAATTACTTGGTACGTTTGCTAGAGTAGACATGCGTTGCATTTGGGGTGTTCAGTGAACTAGGTTGAAACTTTCAAAAGTTGCACTGCTGTGAATACTATGTGTTCTCTGTAGCTTGACGCAAATAGTTGTTGTTAGTTTTGGTTATTTAACTCGCCGGTTTGGGCGATTTTTGTAATAGTCTTTGCTCTTCCTCAGTCAGTAGTTCACCAGATTGTAATTTCTCAAAAATGGCTTTTTGCGGATTATAAGTCCTGCTTAACGTGGTTAAAGCATCAATTAAATCATCGGCCAAAAGCTCATCGTCTATAATCGGTCGCCAAGTTGCTAACTTTCCCAGTGCCTGTTGCATTCTGGGGTTCTCAACTTGAGCAATAATCATCGCTGTGTTGGATGTTGGGTTATTATCAAGAATTTCAAGCAGATGATGCAGTAATTCAAAATGAGTGTTATTGCTCGGTCTGGGCAACTTAGCTCTAGCGCGTTGCACTCTTTCATTTTGATGCAACTGAGGGGCGCAGAGTAGTAGTGCTATCGCTCGTCTTAGCGGTGTTTTGGCAACATCTGGCGCAGAAATACCGCCGTTTGGTGCTCTGGTTGTTCGGGGTGTGTCGCTGTTGCTAAAATGATTAGGATGCTCTCGCAAGAAATTTCTGCTGGCTTCAATAATCTTAGATTCATGCTGCCGTGTAATGGTGGCTATTTCAGGCAACAGGGTAGCTGAGTGTGTTCCGGAAGGGATTTTGACAAACAGCGGTATGATATCGCTTAAGAAATTTGCTCTGCCGCCAATATTGTTAATGTTGTGCTGTTCTGAGAGATGCTGAATGATAAAATCTGGTATGCCTAACGAATCGGTTATGCGTTTCTGAAAAGCTTCTTTGCCTTCTTTTCTCACCATGCTATCAGGATCTTCACCGTCAGGTAAAAACAAAAAACTCACCATCAAACCATCGCGCAGAGCGGGTAACATATTATCTGCAGCTTTCCATGCCGCTTTTCTGCCAGCTTCATCACCGTCAAAGCAAAAACAAATGTTGCGGACAATGCGCGCCAAAAGCTGAGCATGGTCTGTAGTAGTAGCAGTGCCAAGTGTGGCAACGGCATTGGTGATGCCATATTGCGCTAAGGCCACGACATCCATGTAGCCTTCAACAACAATTAATTGTTCAAGTCGTGGGGTAGATTTTCTGGCTTCATAAAGGCCGTAAAGTTCCTCGCCTTTATGGAAAAAATCGGTCTCGGCGGAGTTTAGATATTTGGGTTTGGCATCGCCAAGCGCACGACCGCCAAAGCCAATAACTTCGCCTTTGCGATTGCGAATGGGGAACATAATCCGATCACGAAATCTGGCATACAATCCGTTGTCACCTTCTGATAGCAGACCAGATTTCACCAAAGCGGCATCATCACAGCTTAGCGGTGTTTTGATATCTGCAATGCTATTGCCAGCGTAACCTATCTGATAGGTTTCAATAATCTCTGGGTTCAAACCACGATTTTGTATATATTGCTTAATATCGTGATCTGCTGGTAGCTGTTGTAAGCTTCGATAATAGATATTAGCAGCTTCGGTGAGCAGGCTAATGCCGGAGTGGTCATATATTTTTCGGGGTGCAGAGGCACTTCTTGGTACCTCCATTCCAACAGTTTGTGCAAGCAATTCAATGGCTTCAGGAAAACTTAAGTTCTCGTACTCCATCAAAAAGCTAATTGCCGTACCATGGGCGCCGCAGCCAAAGCAGTGATAAAATTGTTTGGCTGGGGTTACATAAAAAGAGGGCGTTTTCTCACCGTGAAACGGGCAGCAGGCAGCATATTCAGAGCCTTTTTTTTTCAAAGGAATACGGAGCTGTATAACATCTGCAATATCAACTCGACTTAACAATTCTATAATGAAATCTTGGGGAATTAATCCGCTCATTTCTGCTGCTTAGCGTTTTATAGTTCGGAGCTGCCTATGATAAAGCAGCCTTGATTTTTCCGCCAACTTTACCCATATCTGCACGTCCCGTAAGTTTTGGCTTTAGCAAATTCATTACCTGACCCATGCCTTTGATGTCCGTGGCTCCGGTTTCTGCTAACGCTTCTTGTATCAAAGTGTCGATTTCCTCGTCAGTGAGTTGCTGAGGTAGATAGCCATTGATTACTTCTAGCTCGAAGCGTTCTATTTCAGCAAGGTCTTGTCTATCAGCCTGCTCGAACTGCGTTAGTGAATCTTTGCGTTGCTTGGCTTGCTTGTTGATAAGCGTTAGGATTTGGTCATCTGTTAGCTCAATACGTTCATCTACCTCGCGCTGTTTGATTGCAGCGTTAATTGAGCGAATGGTTTGCAGGCGAGCTTTCTCACCAGCTTTCATCGCGGTTTTCATATCTTCTTGTAGTCGTGCTTTAAGATTACTCATGCTGAATGCCTTTGTAGATATCTGTTGT
This sequence comes from uncultured Gammaproteobacteria bacterium, assembly GCA_929200405.1. Classification (GTDB taxonomy): domain Bacteria; phylum Pseudomonadota; class Gammaproteobacteria; order Cardiobacteriales; family CAKMZF01; genus CAKMZF01. The sequence goes on from CAKMZF010000009.1 coordinate 18,366, forward strand.
TAGGTTGACGAGTATTTAGAGGTTATCGCCTAAAAAGTTATTGGAATTATTTTAGCAGTATTGCAAGGTATTCCAAAGTCCCTTTATTGCTAACTGTTGCTAATTAAGTTTGCCATTAATATCTGGTTATTGTCTTGATTTAGTGTGAAAGTTAGCGATAAAAAAACGCGCCAATGGCGCGTTTTTTGACATGATCTGATCGAAGTCAAATTAGTACATACGTGTCCGGCGATTGTTGCTGCGAAATACCATTTTAGCATGACGCTTAGCAGCCGCTGCTTTTTTACGCTTACGTTCTTGTGTTGGCTTTTCGTAAAACTCACGTTTACGAAGTTCGGCTAATACACCTGCTTTTTCACAAGAGCGTTTAAAACGGCGGAGTGCGACGTCAAAAGGCTCGTTTTCTTTCACCTTAACTACTGGCATGAACAAATCACCTTACATTTTGTTTGGGCTACACTGTTCGCTTATTTAGCTTACGCAAACAATGGAGCTGGGTTTTTAGAATGATGGACGGTACAATGGCTCGCCCAAGAGGTCGCAAATTCTAATGCTTTGCGGAATGAATTGCAAAGAAAAATTAAAAAAATCTAGTTTAATCAGCATTTTCTTACCCAAAGTGCTGATGTCACTTAGGATTTGTTGGAAATAATAATCGAATTGAACGAGAAATAATGCGTATATTAGGCATAGAAAGCTCCTGTGATGAAACAGGTTTGGCGATTTACGATACAGAAAAAAAATCTTTGCTAGGGCATGTGCTCTATTCTCAAGTAGGTATGCATGCTGAATATGGAGGAGTGGTACCGGAATTAGCTTCCCGAGATCATGTGCGCAAATTGCTGCCATTGCTTAGACAGTTATTTGAGGATTGTAATATCAGTCAATCTGATATAGATGGCGTGGCTTATACCAGAGGTCCCGGCTTAATTGGTGCGCTGATGGTCGGCAGTGCTTTTGCCAAATCTCTGGCGTTTGGTTTAGATATTCCAACGCTTGGCGTGCATCATATGGAAGGGCATTTGTTAGCGCCACTTTTAGAGGAACGGCAGCCTAAGGTGCCGTTTTTGGCATTATTAGTATCAGGTGGTCACACTCAGATTGTACATGTTAAAGTAATTGGTGAGTACCACTTGTTGGGCACGACCATTGATGATGCCGCTGGTGAGGCGTTTGATAAAACTGCCAAAATGATGGGGCTTGATTATCCCGGTGGACCATTATTGGCAAAGTTAGCAGAGCAAGGTGATGTTAATCGCTTTAAGTTTACTCGCCCAATGGTTGATAGGCCGGGGATAGATATGAGCTTTTCGGGATTAAAAACCCAAGTGCTGACCACTTTTAGACGTACTGAACAAACAGAGCAGGACAAAGCCGATGTGGCAGCGGGATTTCAAAAAGCGATAGTAGATACGCTGGTCATAAAATGCAAAAGAGCATTAGAGCAAACTGGCGTTAATCAGTTAGTTGTCGCTGGTGGTGTTGGTGCTAACAAAGCATTGCGACAGACATTAACGCAAATGATGACAGATAGAGGCGGCGAGTTTTTCGCACCTAATTTGGCTTTTTGTACAGACAATGGTGCTATGATAGCTTTCGCTGGCGCGTTGAGAATGCAGGCAGGGCAAAAAGACTCTGATTTCAGTATCTCACCAACAGCGCGCTGGCCGCTCGAAGCACTTCCTCCAATTGCAGTAACTTAATTATGATTCGTTTTACCAATGCCTCACTACAACGTGGGCAAAAGCCTTTATTTGCCGATATTAATCTGACCATTTATCACGGCCAACGTTGTGGTATAACCGGAGCGAATGGCACCGGAAAATCTAGCTTATTTCAACTGCTATTGGGCGGATTGGCCATTGATAAGGGAGATATGGAAGTTCCGGCACAGGCGGTTATCGCCCATGTGGCACAGGAAACTCCGGGGCTTGCTAAGCCGGCGATAGAGTATGTGATTGATGGCGATCAGATACTACGTAAAGCAGAAGCTGAAATTGAGCGTTTGCAACAGCTACCTGAGCTATCGGAGTCTCAGTCTCACGCGCTAGCAAATGCGCTGGCGCACTTTGAAGAAGTGGATGGCTACAGTGCACACTCTCGTGCTGGCAAGCTCTTAGACGGTTTGGGTTTCTCTCAGGTGCAGATGCAGCACAATGTCAGCGAGTTCTCTGGTGGCTGGCGGATGCGATTAAATCTTGCTCAGGCTTTGATGTGCAAGAGCGATATTTTATTACTCGATGAGCCGACTAACCACTTGGACTTAGAGGCTGTGGTTTGGTTAGAGCAATGGTTGGGGCGTTACTCTAATACATTACTGTTAATTTCCCACGATCGCGATTTTTTGAATGCAGTTTGCAATCATGTGATTCATGTCTCGAATTTGCAGCTGGATATGTATAAAGGTAATTATGATGATTTTGAGCGGATGCGTGCCGAGAAAATGGAGCAGCATCAAGCGCAATACCAAAAGCAGCAGCGGGAAATTAGTCATTTAGAACAGTTCATCACTCGCTTTAAAGCCAAAGCATCAAAAGCAAAGCAGGCGCAGAGCCGAGTTAAAGCGCTAGAGAAAATGGTGAAACTCACTCCGTTACAGCAAGACAGTCCTTTTACCTTCTCATTTGCAGAGCCAGAGCGTGCAGGTGATCCATTGGTGCGTTTGGATGATGTGCAACTAGGCTATGGTGATACGCCACTGCTTACAGAGATTAATTTCAGCCTACGGGCTGGGGATCGCTACGGTATATTGGGGCACAATGGTTCTGGTAAATCGACCTTGGTGAAACACTTGGCTAGTAAGCTGCCGGCACTAGAGGGAAAGGTGCACCAAACAGATCGTCTGAAACTGGGGTATTTTGCTCAGCATCAGCTAGATGAGCTGGATGTTGATGCGTCGCCATTGCTTATTATTCAGCGATTAGATAAAACAGCCACAGAGCAGAGCATTAAAAATTTTCTGGGCGGTTTTAACTTTAAGGGCGACAGAGTTACCGAGAAGGTGAAAATATTCTCTGGTGGTGAGAAGGCAAGACTGGCATTGGCAAAAATCGTCTATTTAAAACCAAATCTGTTGCTGCTTGATGAGCCGACTAACCATTTAGATTTGCAAATGCGAGATGCATTAACTCTAGCACTGCAAAGTTTTAGTGGCGCTATCGTGGTTATTTCTCATGACCGTTACTTGCTCAGGGCCTGCTGTGATGAGTTTTTGCTGGTGGAAGATGGCGCAGTGACGATGTATCAAGGGGATCTTGATGACTATAGGCAGACTATGCTCAAGTCTAAAAGCTCAGCGGAGAAAAATAATAAAGACAGCAGCCAGTCGGCGCTTGCGACAGGCAATGTTAAAAAAGAAAAAAGACAACTTACCGCAGCGCAGCGTGAGCAGCTAAAGCCCTATACACAAAAGCTTAGAGCGCTAGAAAAAGAAATGGGCAAAGTAACCAAGCAGTTGGGTAAAATAAATGAGCAGCTAACGGATGTGAGTTTATATGAGGCAGAGAGCAGCTCACTATTGCAAGAATTACTGACCAAGCAAGGTGCCTTAAAGAAGCAATTGGATAGTGTTGAAACAGATTGGATGAGCGTCTCAGAGCAAATTGAGATCTTGCAAGCCTAACTAATTTGAATGATTTTGTATGTTAGCCCTGTAGTATCTCAACAATCTCTGTGAGCATGGCCTCTGCGTTTTTATAATCCAGAGTGATCGCGTGTAATTGATTGTTTTTTACTAAGCGTAATGAGGGGAAACCCTGTGCCTGTAGCTGCTGGCTAGTGTTGATATCTTGTTGTAGAGCCTGTTCTATTTCTGGGCTTTGCAGGCGATCCAAAAATATTGAACGAGTAATATCAATATCGTTGGCAAACTCTGCCAGTTGCTCAGTCAATGAAGGGTTTTTGCAATGCAGATAATATCCGGCTTGAATCGCATTTATCATTGCTTGCTCTTTGTCATATTCTTTGGCAACTAATACAGCGCGGCAGGCAGGGTAAGTGCTGCGGATAGGTGTGTTCTCATCCCAGTAGTTATGATTAAATGTGGTGCCAAGCTGACTAGCGATAGTCTTCCAAGTCTGTTGTAAATACTGCTTCATCTCATTAGACATCGGCTCTTGACTGTCAGCCGCTAAGCCTCCTACGATATTAACAAAAGTCACTTCCGGAGGGAGTTGTGCCTTCAATAGTTCTAGTGTGGGTTTAAATCCCCAGCACCATGAACACATGGGGTCATGGATATGAAACAGCTTTGCTGGTTGAGCATCGCTGTGATTGTTTGACTCTATAGATATCACTTTGACCCCCTATCAAAAGGCTGTTGTAGCCAGTTAGTTTTATTGTCTTTGCATTATGATGCTATATGGCCACAATTACCGTGATAGCTAGCTGATACAAATGAAAGCAGTGTTGTCGGTTTGAGGCCTTGCCTGTAATATTTTGCTGATACTGGCAAGGTTGGATTTTTCTGTTTTATTGATTGCTATTATAAGGGCTTATAGGCAATTACATCCATTTCTACCTTAGCATCAACCATTAACTCAGAGCGTACAGTTGAGCGAGCTGGAGGGTTGGCACTGAAATACTTCTTAAAAACCCCATTGAAGCTAGAAAAGTCGCGTGGGTCATCTAGCCAGACATTGACTTTGATTACATGCTCTAAGCCGCAATCAGCTAAAGCCAAAGCAGAAATAAGGTTCTCCATCACAACTTCAGTTTGAGTCACAATGCCACCATTAATGATCTCACCATCAACCGCAGGTACTTGACCAGAGACATAAATAAAATCGCCAGCACGAACTGCTTTAGCAAAAGGCCGGTTCGTGCCACCTGCAGCGGTGTCAGCCATATCAAATCTTGTTATTCCGGTTGGGTTGGTCATAAAATATCCTTATATTAAATTTATTTGAATCTATAGTTTGAATCTATAGTGATAAGTCTATATAAATGTCTGCGCGCTTTCGAGAGTTACGAGAGCCTAAAATGTAATTTATTTACATTAAATTTTGCTACAGATGCTATAGTTGTGGTTAAATAATATCTTATACATGAGAATATGTATATTTTTTACAAAAAATCCAGTTTTAAATATAAAAGTCACTAGGTTTCACATGATCGATGGATTGTGGACTAGCTGGCTCAAGCAAATGCTGGAGAAAGGATTTTTACGATATGACATATGTGACTAAGCGTCAAAATGATAGACGAGTCTTTGTGGCATCAGTAGCAACGGAGACCAACACATTTTCACCACTGCGTACGGACTTGCAAGATTTCAAAGATAGTTTTTATGCACCGGCAGGTGAGCATCCAGAGACACCGACATTATGCAGTGGTGTCTTTCCAGCAGCCCGTCGTGCCGCAGAGAAGTATCATTGGCAGTTGATGGAGGGCACTGCCTCTTGGGCGGAACCAGGTGGTATGGTCAACGGTGAGACGTGGAAGTTTTTGAAAAATCAGCTCTTGGCAGAGCTATCTGCTGCGATGCCTGTGAATATTGTTTTGCTAGGTTTACACGGTGCGATGGTGGCGCAAAATTGTCAGGACTGCGAAGGCGAGCTATTGGCTGCCGTACGTGAGATAGTGGGCGATGAGGTGATCATTGCGGCAACGCTTGATCCGCATAGCCATCAGTCCCAAAAACGCACTGAGAATGCGGATCTGCTGATTGCCTTTAAAGAGTTTCCACATACCGACTTTGCCGAAGTTGCCGAAGATTTGTGTCAACTAGCAGAACGAGTTGCAGCAGGAGAGGTGGCTCCAGTCATGTCGGTATTTGATTGTAAGATGATAGAAGTGCTACCGACCAGCATTGAGCCGATGCGTAGTTTTGTCGATAAAATTAAACGATATGAAAAGCAGGGTGAGATACTCAGTGGTTCCATTATTCATGGTTTTATGGCTGGCGATGTTGCAGACCTAGGTACTAAAGTAATTGTGATTACCGATGGGGATGCCAAAAAAGGGGCGGAGCTTGCTCGAGAATGGGGTATGGAACTATTTAGCTATCGTGGCATTACAAGACCAGAGTTTATCACTGCCCAACAAGCTATCGAAGTTGCTAAGACTCGTGATATAAACAGTCAGCAAGTCAAACCACTTGTTATAGCAGATGTTTGGGACAATCCAGGTGGTGGTGTACCTGGTGACAGTACTATTATGCTGCGAGAAGCAATCTCTCAAGAGTTGACAGCTGTTGTATTTGGTACAATTTGGGACCCTATTGCAGTTCGTACTTGCTTTTCTGCGGGTGAAGGCGCTATTATTCGATTGCGGTTTGGCGGTAAAATGTCTGATCAAACAGGAGATCCTGTTGATGCGGATGTAACGATTTTGAAGCTGGTAAGAAGTGCCCAGCAGAGTTTTGGGAATAGCATAGTTCCATTAGGTGACTCAGTGTGGCTAGAGTTCGAAGGTATACATGTGATTTTAAATACCGTTCGCTCCCAAGTCTTTAGCCCTGACTTGTTTAGCAACATGGGTATAACGCTTTCGGACTTTATGACGGTGGTGTTGAAATCAACCAACCATTTTTACGATGCTTTTTTACCTGTTGCCTCAGAAATTCTCTACGCCGCAGTGGACGGTCCATATCCAAGTGACCCGCAAACCAATGATTATAAAAATCTGACTAGAAAAATCTGGCCAAGGATAGAAAATCCACATCAATGATCTGCTAAACCAAACTTAATTAAGCAGGCAACGTATATTTATCAGAGTAACATTCCTATGATTCCCAAACAATTAGCACAAGTAGATACGCCAGCTGTGGTGATCAATGAAACCTTGGCATTGCAAAATATCCAAAAATATCAGGAGTATTGTGATGAGCATGGCTTTGTGTTGCGACCACATATTAAAACCCACAAACTTCCCAGATTTGCCAAAGCGCAAATCGATGCAGGGGCAATAGGCATTACCTGTCAAAAAGTTTCAGAAGCCGAAGCCATGGCCGCTAGCGGCGCAACCGATATCTTTATTACCTACAACATATTAGGCGAAACCAAATTAAAAAGATTGCTGGCACTCAGTGACAGGCTAGAGAAGCTTTCTGTAGTGGCTGATAATGAAACGGTGCTTAAAGGTCTATCAGACACATTTAGCACAGCAGGAAAGACCTTAGACGTGCTGATAGAGTGTGACACCGGAGCAGGTCGATGTGGTGTGGCAACACCTCAGCAAGCAGCAGATTTGGCAATATTGGCTACGGGCCTAGCAGGCTTGAACTTCTTGGGATTAATGACCTACCCACCAATCGGGGGTGCTGACAATGTGCAGAAATTCATGCAGCAGACTATCGATACATTAGCTCCCTTAGGGATTGAGTGCGCGGTAATCTCCAGTGGTGGTTCACCAGATATGTGGACAGCTCACCAAGTACCAATAACCACCGAGTATCGAATAGGAACCTATATCTATAATGACAGGTCACTTGTTGCCAATGGTGTTTGCACATGGGATGACTGTGCCCTGACAGTGCTGGCGACTGTCGTTAGTGTGCCAGCAGACAACCGAGCGATTATCGATGCGGGTTCAAAAGCGCTGACATCAGATTTACTGGGCTTAGAAGGTTATGGTTATGTCCTAGGCCACCCAGACCTCATGGTGAAATCATTATCAGAAGAGCATGGCACTATAGTAACAGCAGGAGAGACGCCAATAGGTTTAGCTGTTGGAGATAAAATACAAATTATACCTAATCATTGCTGCGTAGTGTCTAATCTCATGGATACCGTGACAATCTATCAATCTGATGAAAATGCCGCTGTAGAAGAAGATAGAGTGGTAGCTAGAGGCTGTGTGGTTTAGATTTTTGTGGTTAATCAGCAATAGGCCTTCTAATTTAAGCACTTCTAAATTTGTTGATGTAAGATGGAACTATTCATTACAGAGCCATGAAGTGTAGGAGGTTGTAACAAATGTATAAATTATTTTACGCGCCAGATAATGCTTCTCTTATAATCCGCATGTTGTTGGAAACACTAGAAATAGATTACACGGCAGTGTTAGTTGATAGGGCGGCACATATGCAGAAGAGTGCTGAATATCTGGCGCTAAACCCTAGTGGTTTAATCCCTGTCTGCGTTATAGACGATCAACCAGTCTTTGAGACAGCTGCCATTTTATTAACTATTGCAGATCGATATCCACATCAAAAACTCTCTCCTGCAATAGACAGTGTTGAAAGGTCGCAATTTTTAAAATGGTTGTTTTACCTGAGCAACTCGGTTCATAGCGATCTAAGACAGCTTTTCTATCCACAACAATATGTGGGTGATAATCCGATCGCTTTAGAGCAATTTAGATCTCACACCAGTGAACGATTGACTAGTCGGTTGCAAATAGTAGAGGATGAATGTGCATCGCATGATGGTAACTTCTTTATGCAACAGGGCATGACGATTTTAGATTTTTATCTGGCAACAATGCTACGTTGGGCGCAACTTTATCCGTCGAAAAAACCACTTATCTTGAATTTGCAGCTATATCCAAAGTTACAAAAGTTAGTGAATGAAGTCGAGCAAGTGCAAGGGGTTCAATGTGCCTGTGCTCAAGAAGGGATTTCATTGCCATTATTTGATCAACCAAACTATGCGAATCCCATGACAGGCACGGCTACATGATAGACAGGCTGAACAGGACGGGTTTATTAAGATGGACAATCAGAATGCTAAAACTTTCTGAAAAACATTCCTGCTCACTAATTTTTTAGGACTCTATATTATGCCTCATTGTGAAATTCATTTTAGTGATAACCTTAGAGTTGATGCTGAGGCTACATTGGCTTTGGTAGAAGAGGTCATAAATAGTCACGATGAAAATGCCCATGAGTGTAAAGGTCGAGCTTATCCTGCCTCTAAGTTTCATAGAACGCATATTAAGGTTACTGTGTCTTTACTACCCAAACCTCATCGAGATGAAGTGTTTACCAAAGCACTCATGGTAGATTTAGAAAATAAAATAAAACAAACTTTATCGCAAAGCTGTTTTTTTAGTTTGCAGATAGAATACAACTCGCCTTATTATGAGACTAATGTGCATCTGGTAGAAGGTGATGAGTTACCGCAATATAGGCAATGATGACCTCTTGGTTATAGCTTACTGCTTACGACTATAGAAAATAGTTTTGTAATCAGTATTTTTATGCTGTGGAGCAGAGCGAGCAGGGAAGAGGCTTAATGAGTGTTTATTCGCAAGCTTGCTTTTTGATTTGAGACCGAGTTTCGGTTAACTCTGTAATCAATTTCTCAGATATCGCATCATTTAACTGGGCTTTGTCAGCGGCTGCTAGGTCGCCTGTTAGCAGGCTATAAAGCTCTGCTTGATTGGCTTCTCTCAATGAGGTTTGGATTTCTTCCGTCAGCTGTTTTTCGCTAGCAAGTAATTGTGCACAACTCAGATCATCATCGGCGCTCGCTGCCGAGCTAAATAGGTTGATTGCCACTAGCGTAACATTGATAGCGGCAAGTGTTGATTGGTTAAGTTTTTCTAACATAACAGTCTTGCAATAAGTCAATTGGTTTATAGGTTAATTCCTAAATTCAAAAATCACGAATTCATCGTAGGCAATATATCCTACTCAATTCATAAAAAGATGCAAGTACTCTGTCTTTAGAGTTTATTTATGTTTCATTCAACAAAAACCATGTGCAAAAATGTTTTTGTTAATATTAACTCAACATTTTAAGCCCTTGTGGGTCATATAATGGTGCCTTGTGTAATATCGCCGGATACCGTTCGCCTAATATTTCTACCTCAAATGATGTTTGGTCATTGACTAGAGTGCTTGGTACGTAGGCCATTACCACGCTTTTTTGTACCCAGTGTGCATAGCCACCAGAGCTAACATAACCCACACATTCTCCATTGTGAAATACGGCTTCATCGGCATGACAATCAATGTCATCAGTGTTCACAACGAGTGTTACCAATTGCTTCTTTGCACCATTCTTTTGTTCCTGAACAGTTGCTTCTTTGCCAATAAAGCTCTCCTTTTGGTAGTTGATAAAGGCAGATAATCCGGACTCAGCTGCGGTAAAATCTGGTCGATAATCACTGCCCCATACGCCCCAACCTTTTTCTAAACGCAGTGACATAAGGGCTCTAGCACCGTAATGTTGGAGAGAGTATTTTGCGCCAGTTTCAGTTATAGCCTGATGAAGTTTCCGTAAGTAAACAGGCTTGCAATAGATTTCATAGCCTAGTTCACCAGAGAAAGAGAGTCTAACTAAGATAACTGGCACACCAGCTAATGAGGTTTCTCGTATTTCAGAAAATTTGAAATTGTCTTTGTCTAGGTTGTCACGAGTTAGCGTTTGCAGTAATGCACGTGATTTTGGCCCAGAGATAGCTAGACCGTGATAATCATCAGTGCGGTTGGCGTAGTGTACGTCTTGTGCTGGCAGGTGCTTTTCTATCCAACGACGATGCATTTCCTGTGCGTTGCCGGAGCCAAAGAGCATGTACCTATCATTGCCTAGATTGGCGACTGACAAATCACCATAGAGCTTGCCTTTTGGGGTAAGTAGAGGGGTGAGCTTTATTCTCCCTAGTTTGGGGAGAGTGATAGGGGTTAGATAGTCTAGAAATGCTTTTGCACCTGAGCCGGTGATTTCATGTTTGCTAAAGTTTGCGATTTCTATCATGCCGACATTTTCGCGCACGGCTTTGACCTCGTTGGCAACATAGTCAAAGGCGTTGCTGCGACGGAATGAGGGATTCTCATGGGCTGTTTCTTGGCTTTCTGCAAACCACAGGGCATGCTCTAAGCCAAAGCTTGCGCCCATGACTGCTCCTTTTTGAATTAAATCATCATAGATGGCAGTGGTTTTTTGTTGGCGCATTGCTGGCAACTCTTCATTGGGAAAAGTTAGCTTGAAGCGGCGCTCGTAGTTTTCGGTAGACTTCACGGTGCCATAATCTCGGGTGGCAAACTCGCCAAAGCGGGCAATATCCATAGCCCAAACATCTATTGACGGCTCGCCTTCTATCATCCATTCAGCTAAGCAGAGCCCTACGCCTCCGGCTTGGCAGAAGCCGGCCATCACGCCCACAGCAGTCCAGTAGTTTTTTAGCCCCGGCACAGGGCCAATCATTGGGTTGCCATCTGGCCCAAAAGTAAATGGCCCATTGACGATGGATTTGATGCCTGCGCGTCCTAGTGCTGGCATGCGGTCAAAGGCCATTTCTAAGCGGTCTGCAACGCGGTCAAGGTCGTTCTCTAGTAGCTCGTGACCAAAGTCCATTGGGGTACCAGCTACTTTCCACGGAGTGGCCTTGGCTTCGTAGGTTCCCAGTAAAAGGCCTTGATGTTCTTGGCGAAAGTAAATATTGGCTTCATAGTCAATGCCAGCACAGATTTCTTTGCCTTGCTGTTGGACATGCTCGGCAATTTCTGGGATAGATTCGGTAATTAAATAGTGATGCTCCATTGGCTGCACTGGCAAATCAATGCCTGCTAATAAGCCAACTTCTCTTGCCCACAAACCACCGGCATTCACAATCATCTCGGCATTAATCTTGCCGAGAGGTGTAGTGACATCCCAGCTGCCATCATTGCGTTGAACCGTGGCAGTAACAGGTGCATTTCGGAACCATTTGGCGCCATAGTGCTTTGCCGCTTTTGCATAGGCGTAGGTGACACCAGAGGGGTCGATATGACCATCTAGTGGATCGTACAGCGCAGCGATATATTTACTGGGATCAATTAGTGGATTGAGCTTAGCAACTTCTTCTGGTGAGATAAATTCTTGATCTAACCCCATGTAGCGTGCTTTTGATCTTTCGCGTTTGAGATAGTCGTACCAGTCCTCGGTAGAGGCGAGATAAAAGCCGCCGGTTGAGTGCATGCCTACCGACTGTCCAGATATTTCCTCTAGCTCTTTATATAGGTTAATCGTATAGCCCTGTAATCTTGAGATATTTGGGTCTGAGCTGATGGTGTGAATTTGCCCCGCTGCATGCCAAGAAGAGCCTGATGTCAGCTCACTGCGCTCTAACAACACCACATCTTGCCAGCCCATTTTCGCCAGATGATACAAGATAGAGCAGCCAACGACACCGCCACCAATCACAACAGCTTTGGCGCTCTGCGGTAGACTGCCAGTGCTGGCGGCATCATCGGTAATTTGACTGGAGTGGTCAACAGTTGGGGAAGTATTGCTGTTCATAGTTCAATCCTTATCTCTTATCTTTTTATTGTTCTATTGCTAAGTGTTCAAAATACTAAGTGGTTACAACTTAATACCAAGCGTCGGGTTTTTCTGATTTTCGTTGCGCTATAAAGGCAATCAGCGCCTCATCAATAGCGGGGTCTATATTAGGTGCTTCATAAGTAGCCAACATCTCTTTCCAGCGCTCATTGGCTCTGACTTCGGAAGTTTTGCTGCCATTCTCTTGCCATTGTTCAAAGCTCTCAGAGTCCGACATTTTGGCATCATAAAAAGCAGTTTCATAATTCTTCATGGTGTGAGCGCAGCCTAAGAAATGATTTCCAGGTTCTACTTCTTCATAAGCTTCGGCGGCAAGGCCATTGGCATCAGTAGCGACACCATCCATCAACATGCGTTGATAGCCGCCTAACCTGTCGGCATCTAAAATCAGCTTTTCATAATTAAGTGATAGCCCTGCCTCAGACCAGCCAGCAGCGTGTAGTACAAAGTTGGCGCCAGCCATCGCAGTGGAGTGCATGCTATCTGCCGACTCATAAGCGGATTGGGCATCTACGGCTTTGGAAGCAGTTAAAGAACCACCACAACGCAACGGCACCTTTAATCGCCGTGCTAACTGCCCGATAATATAATTTGACATAATAGGCTCTGGCATCCCAAAAGTTGGTGCGCCTGATTTTAAGCTCATAGAAGATAGGAAATTGCCGAGGATATAAGGGGCGCCTTTGCGCACCAGTTGGCTAAAAGCCCCAGCCGCCATGCCCTCCGCTAACGCTTGAGCAATCGCTGCTGCCGTGGTGACGGGCCCCATCGCGCCACCTAGAATAAAAGGAGCGACGATAATGCCTTGATTTGCACCGCAATAAACTTGTATTGCCTCACTTGCCACTTTGTCGAACATTAGCGGAGAGTTGGCATTGACATTGCCAATCACGCAGCAATTATTCTCTACAGCCTCACGGCCAAAGAGAATACGGGTCATTTCTATTGAGTCCTCAGCGCGATCTTTTGCAGTGATCATGCCTAGATACGGTTTATCTGAATAGCGCATATGCGCATACTCAATATCTAAATGACGCTTATTAACGGGGATATCACAGGGCTCCACGATAATGCCACCACTATGGTGTAACCACGGAATATCTTTTACGATTTTAACCAAATTTTGTAGGTCAGAAAGTGTGCCATATCGACGACCTTGGTCGAGGTCACTGACAAATGGTGAGCCATAATTGGGTGCAAACACCATATGTTTGCCACCAATTTTTACAGAATTGTTGGGGTTTCTTGCTAGCTGGGTAAACTCAGAGGGAATTGTCTGACAGAGTGATCTTGCCATTCCCTGTGGTAATCTTACTCGCTCGCCAACAACATCGGCTCCAGCTTCGCGCCAAATCTTAAGCGCCTCTGGATCATCTCTAAACTCAATACCAATCTCTTGTAGTAGCCAATCCGCATGATTCTCTATACTTACCAAAGCTTCCTCATCGCAAAACTCAAAATAAGGAATTTTGCGAGTAATATATGCAGGTGCAGAAATGACACTACTGCGGGCTAGCCGATCGTTGCGGCTCAGGCGATTTGAGCGACTCATAAATTTCTCCTAAAGATGGCTCAAGATGTACTTAAATATACAAACTAAACACTTAGCTATATGGCAACCTTGCCTGATGCTGTCTAATTAAGTGTAGTGTAAAAAGGCACGGTTGAAATCGGCAAAAAAATTCACATCGGTATAAATAAAATTTATAGATAAATCTGCTATTATAAATTGTGAAGTTAACTAACTTGTTTAAAAATAGCTATAAAAAATATTAAAAAAACCAGATATGAGCACAGATAATAAACTACCTTTATATGCCCTGGAGATATTTGAGCAATCTGCAAGACTCGGATCATTTTCCGCAGCAGCAAAACAAATGGCTCTTACCCAGCCTGCAGTAAGCCATGCAATAAAAAAATTAGAAAACTGGATTGGCGTGGCTTTGTTGATCAGGAACCGTAGTGGAGTAGAGCTAACCGAAGCTGGAAAAATCCTATACAAAGCAGTGAGCCATAGCTTGGATATACTCACCGAAGCAATAGGAGATATTAGGCAAACAGAGCATGAGCAACAATCCGTAGTGTTGCATCTCTCTACAGCCACAGCCACTTATTGGTTGATGCCGAGAATAGCTGAATTTTATCGACAAAACCCAGAAATAGAAGTGCACTGTATTACCCGTGATAATGATGCTGCGCTAAAACAAGGAAGATATGATCTGGCGATACCGCTGGGCTATGAAGCAGCTAGAGAAGCCACTGAAAATGGTCAGTTTCATCTCTGGCAATGGATAGATGAGCTGGTATATCCGGTAATTAGCCCACAGCTATATGCAAAGTTTGCCGCCGAGAATCCTGAGAAAACCATCGTTGAGCTGGAATATTATCTATTGCAAAATATGCCCCTAATACACTTAGAGCACAGAGAAGAGTCGCGTTTAAATTGGGCAGACTGGTGCGCGGCAGAGCAGATAGAGTTGCCCAAACATAAACTTATTGCAGGTAACTGGTTTAATGATTATTTTGTAGCACTTTCAGCAGTGATATCAGGGCAAGGGGTCGGCTTGGGCTGGCATCATATCGTCAAAGATATGCTCGATGAATCAAGATTCAAAAAATTGGGTAATAGAGAGTATCGTACAGGTAAGTCATTTGTGATTATTGCGCCAAAACGAAAACCATTAACAGCTCCAGCAAGAAAGCTTAAGCAATGGTTGTTAGAGAATGTCTAACAAAACGTCAGAGATAGAGAGTAGCCTCAATTTAGTTAAAACGATAGCGATGATTTTTAGTGGTGACATTAGGTGGTGTGTGCGTTCTCTCAAAAGCATCATAGCCTTGCTTTAAATTTTTCCAAAAATCTATATTCGGTGAGTCGATATGGTGCTTTAAATTGTCATCAGTCATATGAAACGGAAAAATGTGCACTCTAAAAAATTTCTGGCCAGTACTCAGAGCTGCATCCACTAAAGTGTAAATCTCTTCCATGACCGGATCAGTCATGGCATAGCAACCAATAGATTGCTGCTTGCCATGAACCATTATTGCACTGCCAGTGCGGCCGAGATCTTGGTCATATTTATTGGGGTAGCCAATATTAAAGGCTAAATGAAACTTGCTATTTGGATTTAACATACGTGGCGTCACAAAATAAAACCCCTCAGGAGACTGCTTGTCGCCCTCCTGAAACTTAGGTCCAAGCGTGCCAGAGAAAGTTGCGATAGGATAGGTTTTAAAAAGTGCGAACTTGCCTTTTTTCTTTAGCCAAACTTCCAGCGTTTTGTTCTCTTTAAAAATGCGGATATAAACAGGATCACCTAACCGAAATCCCTTCTTATCCAATTCGCCATGTATAACAGGACTCATTGCCTCAACAACGGCCTTAGAGCGTTCACTTTTAGGAGTTATATACGGAACATAAGGGCGAGGCTCGGTAGTGGGCTTTGTGCTATCAATAGGCAACTGAGTAGTGTCTCCTACTGAATCACCATCTTGAGAGCTAGGCTTTGCAATATCATCAACGCTTTGAGAGGTGCCCGTATTTTTATCGGGGTTAAGTGGATCATCTCTGTGAATCCAAGCCAATGCCACGAGAACGATAGTTGCAATAGTGAGGGCAATAAGCAGAATTCGAGTCATTAGTCGTTATATTTAATTGTATTGTATTAACTAGGCTAGAGTCTAAAAATAACTAAAAGCACCACTTCAGTTGTTATCTGTTACTTTAAAAAATCACCAATCTCCTATTAATAATTTCTAAAAAAGCACAGCCAAACTGGAAAGCAGAATATCATAAATATCAGTCATCGTCTTTGTTGATATGGCACAATATTGTTAATCGACATATGCTGAAATTTCAACAGAAATTTCTAAGTCTTTTCTCAATGAAAAATAGTTATTCATTCTGGAGATCGTGAATGGATGGGAAAGATTATTGATTATCGTAGATAATTAAAGGAGACGTCTTGGACTAGATTGTAGATTGGATAGCTTAGTGGCAGCTTTGCCTTTGGGATGGTTTCTTAGAGGCAAGAGCAAATCGTGGAAAGATTTTCGGTATTGTAGAGTGAAAAAACCTCGAAAAGATCGAGGTTTTTTAGTTTCAGATCTATGGCTTATGTTGTTTAATCATGACTTTTGGTGTTGTTACATGTCGGTTTCGACTTCAAAACCCTCAGCCCCAACTCTCCATAGTGCGTAGGCGCCTGGAACATCACCAGCGGCATCAAATTCGTGGTCACCAGCGGCACCTTTGTAATCGATGTCTTTACCTTCGGCGATGAGTTTTTTGGCTTTTTCCCACTCACCAGGTAGTATCACTTCACCTGGCGCAGTCGCAACATCACGTAGAGCGGCTGCTATGCCAGCTTTGTCTCCGCCAGCTTTTTCAATGGCTAGTGCAACAAGGAAGCTTGCGTCATATTCATTGGTCGCGAATATATCGTCTGCTTTGTTGCCATTTTCAACCAATGCTTTACTAACAATTTCTAGTGCTGAGGATTCTTCGCCTACTGGTGATGAAGCAAGGAAGGTTGTGAGGTTCTCTGCACCAAGTCCTTTGATAATAGCATCAGATTTCATGCCGTCGCCGCCAACATAGTTTTCAAAGAATCCGTTTTCTAAAGCTTCACGTAGCATGGTGAGTCCGCCACCATCACCATAGTCGAATATCGCTAGTGTTTTTGAGTCGTCTTTTGATAGCTTAGCGAGGTTTGAGCGATAGGTTTGCTTACCTTCATCGTGCGCCGCATAGCCTTTTATTTCGCCACCTTTGGCTTCGTACTCGGCCTTAAATGCTTCTGCTAGGCCTTTGCCGTAGTCATTGTTTAGGTAGGCTACGGCGATATCTTTAATGCCACGATCTAGTAGGGTGTTAGCGAGGGCGATGCCTTGGTAGGCATCTGAGGGTACGGTACGGAACACTAGGTCTTTATCGTCTAGTCCTGTGATTTCTGGCGATGTGCCTGATGGGGTGACAATGGTTACACCAGCTGGTATTGCAACTGAGTTTGCAGCCGCGATGACAGCACCTGAGCAGTGTGGCCCTACAATGGAGATAACTGATTCGACATTGACGACTTTAGTTGCCGCATCGGTAGCGCCTTGCGGGTTACAGGCTGAGTCTGCTACGACAGCTTCTAGCTTTTGACCATCACCTATGCCACCTTGTGCATTGACTTGTTCAAAGGCCATTTTGGCGGCATCTACCATTGGTGGTGCCATGTTTGCAATAGGGCCGGTTATACCGCCTAATAGACCGACTTTTATGGTGTCTGCCTGTGCGCTTGACAGTGTGCCCAATATAAGTGCTGTCGCTGAGCCCAATAGAGTTTTTTGAAGTATTTTCATGAGTTTTCTCCTAATTTTATTAGTATCATATGGTTTTCTATCTCTTTTATCTCTTCGGATAAGTGAGTTGTGAATAGATTACGGTAAACGAGTTTTGACTTCAAGTAACTCTCAGGGAGTATCTGTGCATTATTGTTTGTTGTTGATGTTGTTTCTGCTGTGTTTGTGTTGAAGTTTGTTTAATAATAGTTTGCTTGTTTTTGGTTTTCTGCATAAGTAGATATTCTATTTTCTTCTACGGTTTGGATAAGTTTTTTGATATTCATAGGTTTTCCAAGAAACCAGCCTTGGCCTCTTTGAACGCCTAGATTTGTTAGGATATTTAGCTGCTCTTTGGTTTCAATACCTTCGGCAAGTATGGTTTTATTCAGTTCTTTGGCAATGTTAATGATGTGCGGAACTAATGAGGCACGGATCGATTTTTGGTCTATGTCTTTGGTAACGGTTCTGTCAATTTTGATTTGATTAAATTGAATTTTCTTTAGGAGTTTTATGTCTGAGAATCCAGTGCCAAAGTTGTCTATTGAGACTCGTATATTCAAGTCTTGTAGGAGTTTGATGTTCTCTCTAGCTTCTTTTTTCCCTAGCTCCGATGATTCTTGTATGTCAAAGTGAATAACTCCCGGATATTGGGTAACAGATTCTATAAATGGGTATGCGCGTATTGCTGGATTGATAATGTCGGTTGGAAATATATTGATATTGGCTTCAAAATTTTTGTTGATACGAGGCAGGGTTGATAACTCTTTTAGCGATAATTCGGTAATAGACTTTGTAAAACGCCAGCACATGTTAGCTTGCCTGATAATAGGGATAAATTGCTGGGGAGGAATTGTGCCATAGCGATCTTGCAAACGTGCGAGCACTTCTACGCCAACAATTTTTTTGCTGGCAAGGTCTACTATGGGTTGATAACGACAGTAGAATTGTCCAGCTTTATAGGCGTTTATTATTCGTCGTTGTAGCGATTTGTTCCAAGTGAATATTTTCAAGACTAAAAAAGCCACGATAAATCCTAGAAAAAGACACCAGATCAATATCATATCCAAAAAGAAGGTTTGCCGGGTTTCTAGTGCCTCGTTTGAGATGAAGAGTTCAATGCAGTGTGGGCTATTGTTGCTACAGCTCTCAAAAATAGGGACATAGCTTTTGATAATACGCCACCACAGTGTATCTGGAGGGGTAGTGTTTAGTGAATGTTGACCTGCAAAATAGTGTTTTTCTGCGCCTGCTCGATAGTTGAGGCGCCACTGGTAGTCGAGCTCAAGATATTCTTTCAATAGAGCGTTGTCTAATACTGTGTTGTACTTGCCTTTGCGAATGATAATTGCGGAGTATTTTTCTTCAAATAATATTAAATCAATATCGGCCCAAATTCTTGTGCCATCGTCCCCGATAAAATCAGGTATATTTTTTCCAGTAAAGGGTTTTTTTAGTACGCCAATTAGTGTCGTGCAAAGTAGGGTTTTGTCATCAAAAAATCCAAAATCTTTGACATGTTTGGTTTTAAAAGAGGCTTTGCGCATTTCTTTTAAAGTTGCTTCGTTACAAGTATTAAAATCTAGAGAATTTAAAGTTTGCAGCCCTTTCTGTATCTCATAATCTATTTTTGAAATGTATTGTAGTAATTTTTTTCCTGCCTGTTCCTGCTCTTGGTAAATGTTTTTAGCAATCAGGTTTAATGATAGCCAAGTGGCAGCTGCAAATATTAAGATGCCGAAGAGTAATGCGGTAAAGATTTCTTTCACAGAAAAATTCTTTCCTAACATTGTGTTGTCCTAAATTTGAAATAATAAAAAGCTTTTTGCTGCAGGCAAAAATGGAACTTATGTCGGTTGATAACAGATTGTCTTATTCAGTACATATTACCGTGAGTAGTGTGAAAAATAGTCATTGAGACAGAGATTATAGCGTTAATTTTAACGGTTATAATTGGGAAGAAATAAAATATTACTCAACAAATGTTTGTTATTTCCTGAAAACTAGCAAAAAAATTTGATTATAAGGTTTTTTTATTCTCGTGTATTTAATCTATTTCTCTTTTTGAGTTTGTAACAGAGATTCAAATAAGCAGCCGTTGTATTAAAAAATCGGATAATTGGTATGCACTTTTGCTAATCTGAGACTCATTTTATGGAGACGATGTTGATGGCAGAGTGATTGGAGAATGA
>CAKMZF010000010.1:0-27925 GCA_929200405.1 uncultured Gammaproteobacteria bacterium
GTTGGGTCAGCTAATTCAAACGCTAATGATACTTTAGTAAACATTTAATCTCGGAAAGTTATGAAAAATTTATTTGTCAAAACACTAATTTCTATCAGTACTACCCTAATTCTAACATCTGCTGGGTTTGCAGACACTACTAATACTACTCTCTTGGTAAATGATCCGTGGTCACGCGCTACCCCTCCTGGCGCTACTACCGCAGCAGGTTTTATGCAAATTGTGAACCCTACTGACCAAGCTGATAGATTGGTTGGTTTTAGTGCTGCTATTTCGGCAAAACCCGAGATTCATACTCATAAGCATGTAGATGGCGTGATGACTATGACCAAACTAGAAGATGGTTTGGTTATACCAGCCAATGGCAAGGCGGTACTAAAACCGATGAGTGATCATTTAATGCTCTTAGAGTTGAAAGATTCGCTTTCAGCATCAAGTACATTTACCGTCACTGCGCATTTTGAAAACGCTGGTGATATGGATATTGTCTTTGATGTGCTCTCGGTTGAAGATGCTCAGGCTAAGATTGAGAAAACTATGCAACATGATAGTGCTCATGGTGAGCACGGTAAAATGAAAGGTCATAAAGATAAAAAGCATAATCAAATGGACATGAAGCATGATGCACCAATGGAGAACAATACAGGCTCTGAATCCTAAAAACAGCTTTCTGCGTTTCTAACGCTCTCTTTTAACACGAAGTATCGTTAGCTGACAAACTATCGATACTTCTACAAGCTTGAGCTGATCTACGTCTTCTCTCTATATAAGGCATAACTTAAGGTTGTTAACTTTATACAGTATAATAATTATATTTGATTGAAATAGTAGTCAGCGGTATGCTTGTTTTTTTATAAAGTATTAGAACAAAAATTTCTTTCGTATGAAAAATCCCCCAAATATTTCGAACAGTCACTTTCACGCAGTTGATGAAAATGAGCTGTTTGCAGCAAAAAGCAGCATCCATAAGCCTAGAATTTTGTTGCTGTATGGCAGTTTGAGAAAAAACTCATACAGTCGCCGAGTAATTGAAGAGTCGGAGAAAATATTGCAGGCTATGGGGGCAGATTGCGCAATATATGATCCAACAGACTTACCTCTACCCGATACTGATGAAAATCACCCAAAAGTTAAGGAGTTGCAAGAGCTGGTTCAATGGTCAGAGGGCCAAGTCTGGTGCTCTCCTGAGAGGCATGGTTCGGCAACTGGAATTATGAAAGCGCAAATTGATTGGATTCCTCTATCTATTGGCGCGATAAGACCAACACAGGGGAAAACGCTTGCAGTAATGCAGGTCTGTGGAGGCTCACAATCGTTTAACACCGTTAATCAGTTAAGAGTACTTGGCCGGTGGATGCGTATGATTACTATCCCAAATCAGTCTTCAGTACCACGGGTGTATCAAGAGTTTGACGCCAACGGAAGAATGAAACCATCAAGTTATTACGATCGCATTGTTGATGTGCTTGAAGAACTGATGAAATTCACTTTACTAACTCGAGACAAGTCTACCTATCTAACTGATAGATATTCTGAGCGGGTTAATCGTTCAAAATAAAAACATAACTTTTATTGCATAGAATCGCCTGTAAGGCAGGCTATCACTAGATATAATATCAAATATATAAATAACGTATTTACATGCAATTCTACGTAACTACAGAAAATATGCTAATAATAATTAGGAGCTTATAATGTCTAACCAAATTTTAGCAATAGATCAAGGCACCAGTAGCTCACGAGCTATTCTGTTTGATGAACAAGCCAACATTCTAACCACATCTCAATCAGACTTCACTCAGCACTACCCTCACCCCGGCTGGGTTGAGCATGACGCGATGGAAATATGGCAGTCGCAACTGCAATGTATAAAGCAAGTACTGAGCGCACCGGAGGCTGATATTTCGGCCATTAAAGCCATCGGTATTACCAACCAAAGAGAAACTACGCTACTCTGGAATAGAAGTACTGGTGAAGTCGTTGGCCCTGCGATTGTTTGGCAAGATCGTAGAACGGCTGATTATTGCAATCAACTTCGTGAGCAAGGCCATGCTGAAACCTTTCACCAAAAGACTGGCCTCATATTAGATGCTTACTTCTCAGGCACCAAAATTACTTGGTTACTTGATAACATTCCCAATGCACGGCAACAGGCTGAGCGTGGAGAATTGGCATTTGGTACTATCGATAGCTGGCTCATCTGGCAGCTAACCGAGGGCAAGACCCATGTTACCGATATCAGCAACGCTTCAAGGACTTTGTGTTGCAATATTCACACTCAGCAATGGGATCAGGAGCTGTTAGATATTTTAAATATCCCCAGCAGTTTATTTCCTGAAATCGTGTCTAGTAGTGGCCGTGTCGCTATTTCATCTGTCAATGTGATCGGCCATGCTCTGCCAATCAGTGGTATTGCGGGTGATCAACAGTCCGCGACATTTGGTCAAGCCTGCTATAAGCCAGGCATGGCAAAAAATACCTATGGCACGGGCTGTTTCTTGTTAATGAACACTGGCAATGCAGTCACGCTCTCTAGCAATAAATTGCTATCGACAATTGGTTGGAGTTTATCCAAAGCAAATGGAGAAAAGTCTACGCAATATATGCTAGAAGGCGGCGTGTTTATGGGCGGCGCAACTATACAGTGGCTTAGAGATGGCATGGGTCTGGTGAAACAAGCTAGCGATATCGAAGCTTTAGCAAATACAGTTGAGGATAATGGGCAGGTTTATTTTGTGCCTGCTATGACTGGCTTAGGAGCGCCCTACTGGGATGCAACCGCCAGAGGTACTTTACTTGGACTAACCAGAGGAAGTGAGCGCGGTCATATTGCAAGAGCAGCTTTAGAAGCCATTGCCTTGCAATCTTATGATCTGATCAATGCCATGAACCAAGACTCTGTGGTTGATATCCAAGAGTTACGGGTTGATGGCGGCGCTAGCCAAAATAATTTGCTGATGCAAATACAAGCTGACATCTTAGCCAAGCCAGTCGTTAGACCTAAGGTTACCGAAACCACAGCGCTTGGTGCTGCTTATCTCGCTGGGCTTGCAGAAGGTGTCTGGAGTTCATCTGAGGAAATTGCTGAGCTTTGGCAGGTAGATAGAGTCTTCGAGCCACAGCAAAGTTCTGAATGGCGAGAGTCTTTGCTAACGACTTGGCATAAAGCGGTAGATCGTGCACAAAACTGGGCAGATTTATAAAATCTGCTTTTTGCTGTCGTCGAAAAAATTAAGTGATTATGAGAGGAATTGGTGGAGCTATGCGGGATCGAACCGCAGACCTCCTGCATGCCATGCAGGCGCTCTCCCAGCTGAGCTATAGCCCCAATCTGACTCTCATCAAGAAAGGATGGCTAATGTAAGGTTTTCGGAGGAAACTGTCAACGGGTTAATGGCAAAAACGCGGAAGAAAATTCCAAAGAAATTTATTTATCGCTACTTCGCTCAGGCCATATTATTTTTTGCCGACCGCGGTGAGTAAATCACCATTTCAACAGATATATTTCAGGCACAAAAAAAGGCTGTTAAGCCCTTTTTTGTTTCTATTTTTGAGTGGCTATTTAGGCAGCTAGACCTTCTGGCTCTGGCAAGTTATTTGCTCTACAAGCTGCCGTGACGGTGTTAGCCAATAAGCAGGCGATAGTCATTGGCCCAACACCGCCCGGGACAGGGGTAATAGCACCTGCAACTTCTGCTGCACTGGCAAATTCAACATCACCAACTATTCTATGCTTTCCCTCACCTTTTTCTGGGGCTGGTATGCGATTAATGCCCACATCTATGACTGTAGCGCCAGGTTTTATCCAATCGGCATTAATCATTTCTGGGCGGCCAACGGCGGCAACGAGAATATCGGCATTTCTACAAGCAGCTTCGATATCTTTGGTGCGGCTATGGACGATGGTGACCGTACAGCTATCTCGGAGTAATAAATTTGCCATTGGCTTACCAACGATATTTGAACGACCAACTACAACGGCATTCATACCAGACAAGCTACCATGGCGCTCTCTGAGCATTAGCAAGCAGCCTAGGGGTGTGCAAGGCACCATGGACTTCTGTCCTGTGCCTAGTAGGCCAACATTTGAGATATGGAAACCATCAACATCTTTCTCAGGAGCAATAGAGTTGATAACCAAGTCTGAGTTTAAATGATCAGGCAGCGGAAGCTGGCACAAAATTCCATGAACTGTGGGGTCATTGTTGAGTTTATCGATTAAGGCTAACAATTCTTCTTCTGAGGTGTTGGCATCCAGTTTATGCTCATAAGAGTTCATGCCGCATTCTACTGTTTGTTTGCCTTTATTGCGTACATAAACTTCACTGGCTGGGTCTTCGCCAACCAAGATTACCGCCAAACCCGGTGTTAGGTTATGCTCTTCTTTCAACTGTTCAACATTCTTAGCAATTTGCTCGCGCAGGCCTGCCGCAAAGGCCTTTCCATCAATTATATCCGCACTCATTATTGTTTCCTTGCATTATCAATTCATCATTTCGATTTATTATTTTTTATTATAGTCTGGGTATTATAAAGACTCTGGTTAAAACACTAAAGCCCGCTTTAGTAGCGGGCTTTAGTGTTGATTATGTTTTGTTTTAGAACAAGCCTTCGATCTCACCATCATCATTTAAGCAGATTGCTTCTGCTGATGGGACTCTCGGTAGACCTGGCATGGTCATTATGTCACCACAGATTGCCACGATAAATCCAGCACCTGCCGATAGGCGAACTTCACGTATTGGCAGAGTGTGCCCTACTGGCGCACCACGGCGAGTTGGATCAGTTGTGAAACTATATTGTGTTTTTGCCATACAGACAGGCAAATTGCCATAACCTGCCTCTTCCCACTGCTTAAGCTGATCTTTAATCGCTTTGCTAGCCGTAACCTCATCAGCACGGTAAATGCCTTTAGCAACTGTTTCAATTTTTTCAAGAAGCGGCATATCATCAGGGTAAAGCGGTGAAAAATTCGCTTGATCGCTGTCTGCCATGGCAGCAACTTTTTCTGCTAGCTCTTTAGTACCCTCTGAGCCATTTGCCCAGTGTGTACATAGAACGGCTTCTGAGCCTTGTGAAGCAACATACTCTTGTACTGCAGCCACTTCTGCATCTGTGTCAGTCACAAAATGGTTGATGGCAACGATCACAGGTACGCCGAATGACTTAACGTTTTCTATATGACGGCCTAGGTTTGAACAACCTGATTTGACTGCTTCAACATTCTCTTCGCCGAGATCATTTTTAGCAACGCCACCGTTCATTTTCATCGCTCTAACAGTTGCCACTAAGACAACTGCTGATGGCGCTATGCCAGCTTTCCGGCATTTGATATTCATAAACTTTTCAGCACCAAGGTCGGCACCAAAACCAGCTTCTGTTACCACATAGTCTGCTAACTTAAGCGCTGCTTTGGTAGCAACAACAGAATTACAGCCATGGGCAATATTCGCGAATGGGCCGCCATGAACAAACGCTGGGTTATTTTCCAAAGTCTGCACCAAATTAGGCTGCATTGCCTGCTGTAATAGCACTGTCATTGCACCATCAGCTTTAATATCACGACAATAAACGGGTGACTTGTCACGTCTATAAGCCACGATAATGTTGCCTAAACGAGTTTGTAAATCTTCAAGATCATTAGCCAGACATAAGATTGCCATGACTTCTGAGGCTACAGTAATATCAAAGCCTGCTTGGCGTGGGAAGCCGTTAGCAACGCCACCCAATGAAGTGACCACGTCTCTTAGGGCGCGATCATTCATGTCCAAAACACGACGCCAAACTACACGACGCTGGTCAATCTCTAGCTCATTGCCCCAATAAATGTGGTTATCTATCATTGCAGATAGCAGGTTATGAGCAGAAGTAATGGCGTGGAAATCTCCGGTGAAGTGCAAGTTCATCTCTTCCATTGGCACAACCTGTGCATAGCCACCACCAGCGGCTCCACCTTTCATACCAAAGCATGGACCAAGCGATGCTTCACGAATGCAAATTGCCGCTTTCTTGCCAATGGCATTTAAGCCATCGCCCAAGCCAACCGTAGTGGTAGTCTTGCCCTCACCCGCTGGGGTTGGATTGATAGCGGTTACTAAGATTAATTTACCGTCTTTTTTGCCAGTCTGTTGTTTAATAAACTCTGCTGAAACTTTCGCTTTATCATGTCCGAATGGCAATAAGTGCTCTGTTGGAATATCGAGTTTAGCCCCTATTGCTTGAATCTGTTGCTTATTTGCTTCACGAGCAATTTCTATATCTGTTTTATAAGCCATTCTGGTCTTCCTTGTTTAGTTTTTGTCACGCAATTATCTGGTGAGATATCATGCAATAATTTTAGTCGGTAGTTATTCTAAAAGCGTCTTTAAATAACGTTTTTTATAGATAATTCGATAGCATGTACAAACGAATTAGCAGATGATCTTGCTGAGCATAACAAATAGTTATGCTCTGATTCTCGTAAGATAATACTGCCCATATGTTCCATAGACGTTCTCGCAACATCGCCGATGAGAAATACATCCGGATCAAGGTTTATTGGGCAAATTCTCTCCAGAACATCCCGAGATTTTTCACCTGCTAAAGATAGCATAACCCAACTGTCAGACTGGTCTGTGTAATAACCGCTAGCGCCTAACTTCTCAGTGATTATATTTACAGGGCGAATATTATCGGTTTCAAAAAATAGCCAACATTGGTCTCTAGACATTCCTGCAAATAAAGCATTATCTACAGATGTTTTAGAGCTTTTTCCTGTGACTGGTAATGTTACCCCGTAAGTTGCGGTAACAGCTGTTTGCAAGGCAGTTTCCCCACCCAGCGGCACGCTGATAGACACCAGTGCCTTGTTGGTGACTTCCGCTAGAGTGACACCTTGATATTCCTGTTGTAGCCCAGCCAATGGTGAGCTTGCCGTTAATGTATAATTAGCCACGTAATCGCTCTCCTTCTGGGTCTACATGATGTGCAGAGGTTATTTCCACCTCGATATCTTTGCCACGGACAAGGTCGACTGCCCTGACTTTTTCGCCTAGCCTTTGGCTGCCGTTTTGGATAAAGCCAATTCCCACGGACATCTTTAACTCTGGCGAATAGCAAACAGAAGACATCCAACCTTGATCGTTCTCTGTAGAAGCTTCAGCCCCTATGGCAATGAAATGCGCGCCAGAGCTGAGCATTTCTGTGACATCTACAGGTCTAAACCCTACCAACTCAACAATGTTGTCTGTATTTAAAGCCGAACGCTCCGAGAGTTTATTGCCTATGCAATCTTTTTTCTTAGAGACCAAACGTCCCATGCCGAGGTTTTGTGCTGTAATTTGGCCGTTTAGCTCATTGCCAGCAGCATGTCCTTTTTCTATACGCATGACACCTAAGGCCTCAGTACCGTAAGGCACCACATCATACTCTTGCCCTGCCTCCATCAGCACTCTAAATAAGCTGTCTCCGTACCTCGCAGGAACCGCAATTTCATAGGCCAACTCACCCGAAAAGGAGATTCTAAATAACCGAGCTGGTATGCCATTACACACGGTTATTTCAGCGCAAGCCATAAACGGAAAGCTTTCATTGTCAATGGCATAATCGGCATCCACAATTTTTTGCAGAAGTTTGCGAGAATTTGGCCCTGCCACGGCATATTGGGCAAACTGCTCGGTGGCAGATAACAGTTGGACATCAAGATCTGGCCATAAGCATTGTCTTGCAAATTCCATATGTCTGAAAACAGATACCGCATTGGCAGTGGTAGTCGTCATGACAAAATGGGTATCCGAAAATCGAGCCGTGGTGCCATCATCCATGGCTATGCCATCTTCGCGCAACATTAGACCGTAGCGAACTTTACCGACAGGCAATTTTGCGAATGCATTGGCGTATATTTTATTTAAAAATGCCGCGGCATCCCTACCTTGTATATCAATCTTTCCTAGTGTGGTTACATCGCAAATCCCAACAGATTTTCGCGTTTGTATCACCTCACGATCAACGCTCTCTCGCCAAGTTGTTTCGCCAGCCTGTGGGAACCACTGTGCTCGTAACCACATGCCAGTTTCTACAAATACAGCACCTTGTGCCTCTGCCCAACGATGACTTGGAGTGAGCCGAGTCGGACGGAAATCCTTGCCACGAGCACGCCCTGCTAAAGCTCCTATCGCAACTGGCGTATAAGGCGGCCTAAATATAGTTGTGCCAGTTTCGGGAATGGTTTTGCCAGTGCAATCTGCCATCACTGCAAGTGCATTGACATTTGAAGTCTTACCTTGGTCAGTCGCCATGCCTAGGGTTGTGTAGCGCTTCAAATGCTCTACCGAGCGGAAGCCTTCTTGATGTGAGAGCTTTATATCTTTTACTGTGACATCATTTTGCAAGTCTAGCCATGCCCTATCTTTGCCGCTGTCTACATACCAGAAAGCAGACACAGCACAAGATTCATCATTGCTATCAGGCGCTAGGCTATTGCTAGGTGTATAGCCAATATTGCTCACCATTTCACTGGCTTTGGCATGTCCCTCTGCTAATGCACTTGCCAACGTCAATGTACCATTCGCAGCACCAGCGACTTGCATACCTACTGGCAATGCATGGCCTGGTACAAAGGCTGAAATGTCGTCTTGCCACTCAGGTTTACCTCGTTGATGGCAAGTTAAGTGAACATTTGGGTTCCAACCGCCAGAAACAGCTAAGCAATCTGTGGGAACTTTCTGCCCATTAGAGAGTGTGATTTCTCGTATACCATGCCGCCCTGCAGTATTGATAACACTCCCACCCATCATAACTGCTGCACCTTTAGGGGCAGCTAGCGGTGCTTTGTCTCTTGTATCTATAATAGCGGATATCTCAACACCTTTATCGCTTAGATCTACGGCGGTTCGCCAGCCATCGTCATTGTTAGTAAATACTGCCACTTTCTGCCCAGCAGTTACCCCATAGCGATTTACATACGTCCTAACAGAGCCAGCTAACATGACTCCCGGACGATCATTATTGGCAAACGCGATTGGTCGCTCAGTGGAGCCAGCGCATAGCAATGCCTGCTTTGAATATATACGCCACAACACCTGCCTTGGCTTACCACCACTGCTCGCTAAATGGTCTGTTTTGCGCTCTAGTGCACCGTAAATTCCATGATCAAAACTACCATAAATGCTGGTTCTAGGCATAATCCTGACATTCGGCAAACTATTTAGCTCAGCAACCGTGCTAGCTGCCCACTCATGCCCCGCTGCGCCTGCCACGCCGTGGTTCTCAGCATTTAGTCTTCCTCCTAAGAGAAAGTCTTCATCAGCAACAAGCACTTTTGCGCCAGAGCGGCTGGCTTGTAATGCAGCTGCCAAACCAGCTGGACCTGCGCCAATAATCAATAAATCACAATGCAAAAAACCCTTATCATAGCTATCGCCATCTTCGATCGCTGACAAACGGCCTAGGCCGGCAGAGCTTCTGATTATCGGCTCGTACAATTTCTCCCAAAAAGCTTTTGGCCACATAAATGTCTTATAGTAAAAACCGGCACTTAAAAATGGCGAAAGCCGATCATTAATCGCCATTAAGTCGTATTTTAAAGAACCTCTATAGTTCTGACTCTTGGCCTCTAAGCCGTCAAACAACTCGATGATGGTGGCTCGGGTATTCGGCTCTTGATAAGCCCCCTTTCGTAACTCTACTAGAGCATTTGGTTCCTCAGAGCCTGCACTGAAAATGCCGCGTGGACGATGATATTTAAACGATCTGGCAACCAGTTTTTCACCATTGGCAAGCAATGCAGAGGCTAAAGTATCGCCTGCATAGCCTGTCATAGATTTGCCATTAAACTCAAAACTAAGAGACTGTTCAGTATTGTTATTTAACAAACCCTGAGAAACTCTATTCACTTGTTGTATCTGCGATGTCATTTTCATACCGCATGTCCTTCTCTTGTAGCAACATCACGCGCCAGTTCAACCGCTGTTATCTCGTGAGTTTCGGTATTTCTGGTAACCACTAACCAAGATCGATCACCTTGTTCGTGATACCACAGTTCGCGGTGCTGTCCTGCGATATTGTCCCTGAGATACAAATATTCATAAAATTGCTGGGCAGCATCATCAGCCTGCCAGTCCGGACGTTTCATCAATGCCGCATCACCAAGATACACAAACTCTGATGCATCTCTGGGGCCTAATAAGGGGTGGTTAATAATCATAGTGCCTCCGCCAGTTGCTAGTGTAAGTTGGGTTGGGCACCAACGCCCTTTTCATCAATCATTTTGCCAGAAACAAAGCGATCTAAACGGTACTCAGTTGCCACGGGATGTGGTTGACCTGTTGCCACTAAATGGGCATAACACCAACCACTGGCAGGTGTGGCTTTGAAGCCGCCATAGCACCAACCACCATTGAAATACAAACCCTCGACGTGGGTTTTATCAATATACGGTGAGCCATCCATCGACATATCCATAACTCCGCCCCACATTCGCAATAATCTAGCTCTGCCAATCATGGGCATAAGCGCCATACCACCTTCACAAACATCCTCAACTGTTGGTAAATTTCCACGCTGTGCATAAGTATTGTAGCCATCGATGTCGCCACCAAAGACTAAACCGCCTTTGTCTGATTGGCTAACATAGAAATGACCCGCACCAAAAGTCACCACCCCAGGAATGATGGGCTTTAACCCCTCAGAAACAAAAGCTTGCAGTACATGGCTCTCAATTGGTAAACGCATGCCAGCTTTCGCCATTACTCTGCTTGAAGAGCCCGCAACAGCAACAGCTACCTTTTTGGCTTTAATCGTGCCTCTTGAAGTCTCAACACCAAGGCACTGACCGTTTTCCATCAGAAAACCTGTGACTTCGCAGTTTTGAATAATATCAACCCCACGAGTATCAGCACCTCGCGCATAGCCCCATGCCACAGCATCGTGACGCACCGTGCCAGCCCGTGGCTGCCACAAACCTCCCTTAATAGGAAATCTGGCATTATCAAAATCTAGGAAGGGACACAACTTTTCAACCCCTGCCTTGTCTAATAACACAGAATCAGCGCCTGCCAGTTGCATAGCATTACCACGCCGAGCATACGCATCTTGCTGTGGGTCACTATGACTGAGATTTAAAATCCCGCGCTGAGAAACCATGGCATTGTAGTTAAAGTCCTGCTCCAAATTCTCCCATAACTTCATCGATAACTCATAGAACGGTTCATTACCGGGCAACAAATAATTTGAGCGGATAATCGTAGTATTCCTGCCGACATTGCCCCCACCGATCCAGCCCTTCTCTAGCACTGCAACATTGGTAATGCCATGCTCTTTGGCAAGATAATACGCGGTCGCCAGACCATGACCACCGCCACCAATGATAATGACGTCATATTCCGACCTTGGCTCAGGGTCGCGCCACGCGGGCTTCCAATCCTTATGTCCGGTTAACGCTTGTTTTATTACTGTAAATGCGGAATAGCGCATTGTGAGCATCCTTGTGAAGTTATATATGTAAAGCTCTCGAAAGCTTGATCTAAGAAAAATCTGCACCCAACCAAACTTAGTAACAGCTAAATGCTACCGAGCACCATAGTCGCGTTATCGCAGATTTCTAAATATTACAAATCAGACGATCTACTGTACAATAAAGACATGAGTGAATATCCCATCCCCTATAAAGTCGGTTTTTTATTAATAGAAGGCTTTGCGCTAATGTCCTTTTCCGCAGTCGTCGAACCGTTACGCGCAGCCAATCTACTAAGCAATAAAACGCTATACCAATTAAACTACATAACTGAAGACAACCAATCATCCAGCAGCACCAGTGGTGCTAAGATTGAGGCAACAAAAGCGCTAGAAGACACACAAAATTATGATTTGATTATGGTTATCGCTGGTAGCAGTGGCGTTTCTACAAACTCACCGAAAATACTGAGCTGGCTTCGTACACAAGCTGCTATGGGAGCAGTGCTCGGTGGCATTTCCGCAGGTGGCGTTGTACTAGCAACAGCTGGTCTAATGAGCGGCAAGCGTATGACCGCGCACTGGGAGCATCTGCCAACTCTAGCTGAGCTATACCCTAACCTGCTGATTGAGAAAACGCTATATGTCATCGACCGAGACAGAATGACCAGTGCCGGAGGAACTGCCCCATTAGATATGATGCACTCCCTAATTGCCAGCCACCACGGCACAGAATTTGCCCAGAAAGTCAGTGATTGGTTCATGCACACCGAAGTCAGACCAGCAGGAGGGCCACAACGTGCTGGATTAGTAGAGCGCTATGGCACCACCAACCCGATGATACTAAACTGCATAGATGCCATGCGCAATCATATCGCCGATCCGCTTGATCTATCGCAGTTAGCCGCACTTATCGGCCTAAGCAGCAGACAGCTAAATCGCCTATTCCATCAAAAATTCGACCAACCGACCATGCACTTCTATCGAATGCTGAGACTGGAAAAAGCCAACAATCTGCTCATTCACTCCCCGCTCACCATCACAGAAATCGCACTAGCAACTGGATTCGCCAACTCCGCTCACTTCGCTCGTCTTTACATGAAAGCCTACGGAAAAACTCCATCGGCAAGTCGACCTTGAAAGAATACTCACTTTTAATTTAGAAAAATATTAATTAAACTCTGGTGAGTATGTCACTACAGATAAGGCTGTTGAATGCACAGCAAAAAGATGCAAACTTCGTAAAGCACGATTAAATCGTCACACTTTAGACTAAAGAGTTCTGGAATTTTCGTATATCAGAAACGATATATCGTTTACATTCAGTTTATCTGGCGATCATTTTTTCTACCAAAGCAAACCAATCTTCAGCGTAATTTTTATAGCTTTGCTGAATCAATGATGGCTCACTTATTTGTTGAGTTGCTGCTTTGGGTGTGGTTTGTGGATATAACAGTTGCAAAGCACCCAGACTGGTACCAGTTGATTCAGAGTTTGAGACAATGACGGTTTGTTCTCGTGCTGCTGATAGCATGTCTCTATAGAGTTGATTTAAACCAAACGGCCCTTCTACATATATCGCGCCTTTTGATTGAATGATGTCTAAGCTGCTGGTGGTCATTAAGGCCAAATAGAATGACAACGCAATGGTTACTTCGCCATCTGTAAGAGTATTTACATCAACTGTCCATTGGCCGTGTTGCCCTTGATATGGTCCAGTTTTTGGCTCTACTGCTGGCAGTAGCATGATGCCACGCCCTAAAACATTGCTGAGTTCTTGCTGTGTATAGTTTTTGTCTCTGCCTTTTATGATCAATTCGTATTCTCGCCCACCCATAAACCTTGCCGATGGTACAGGCCGACCATAGGCATTCACATTGATTAAGGTATCTCGGTTGGGATCTAGCTCCGTTATCTCATCTACCAATGCGATGGCAACCACCCAAGTACCAGTAGACACTACAGTAAACTCTCCCTGCTCTCGCCCTAGGTATGTGCAAAGTGACGCATTTGAATCATGAATACCGCAGTAGACATTGGTTTCTATGGAAAGGCCTGTTTCGGTTGCTATGTCTGGCAATATTTTACTCAGACAGTCATTTGCTGCACTTATTGGCGGCATTACTTGTTCAAGTTGCAATGCACGAATCAGACTTGAGTAGCATCCATCCTTGGGTTGCCATAAGTCTGAATGACAGCCCAATGAGGTAACTTCATTTGCTACCACGCCAGAAAACCTTGCCGCCCAATATTGCGGGTACAGTAATATGTGATCTACTTCAGAAAATTGTTGTGGAAACTTTTGTTGCTGCCAATATAGTTGAGCGCCAATATTTAAGCCACCAGCAAGTGCTGGTGATCCGGTTTCCTCGAAAGCTGGTCGGATTGCCTGATATTCTTTCGCCGTTTCTTCGGGACCTTGATATTCATAATCCAAGACA
This sequence comes from uncultured Gammaproteobacteria bacterium, assembly GCA_929200405.1. GTDB lineage: Bacteria > Pseudomonadota > Gammaproteobacteria > Cardiobacteriales > CAKMZF01 > CAKMZF01. The sequence continues at coordinate 13,872 of CAKMZF010000010.1, forward strand.
GGTAATGTCAGTTCCAAATCGTTATTCACTAGAGCTACTGATGCACCATGGGTGATTACGATTAAATCTTTAATTGGATATTGACTATTTAGCTTTTGCAGACTGTTCAAAAAAAACTGCCAAAGCGTATCTGTATCATAATGTGGATATATTCCATCTTTAATCACATGGTTTGGTATAGATAGCCGGTCTGTTTCTTGACGTTTGTTTATATCAACAATAACCACCTTGGCATTGGTTTTCCCTATGTCAATTACAGCTAAGAAAGCATCAATAATTTTTTCGGTTTTCATGATTAATCACACACCCTAATAAATTATTACATCATATGAAATACGGTAGTTAAGGGAGTGATAACCGGCTCATTTAAACTCGGTTGTGCCTTGTTAGCCTGAGAAATCAAGCCTTTAGCATCTGCTTTGGTTACCATAATATCTGCCATATAAGCCCACCATCGTTGCATAACTGGGTGCTCTGGTAATTTATCCATTTTGTGATTTTTAACACGCCACAGCACGGCAAATAACTTATGGCTTTTTGTATCAAGGTGTATCGAGTAATCACGCACACCTGCTTGTGTTAGGAGTTTACTGAGCTCTGGCCAAATATTGTCATGTCTTTTTTGGTACTCTTCTGTTTGCCCAGGATAGAGTTGCATTGTAAAGGCTATTTTTTCTAGATTATCAGTGTCATTCATATGGATCTGTATATCTTGTAGATCAAGCTTTGCGTTCAAGATAATAATTTTTTAGGTTGCTAGCAATTTTCGGCAAGGCAATAACGCCGATTAATAAGAGTCCGATAAATATAGACATGACAATGCCTGGCACGTTTAGCAGACCAAAACCAAAGATCAACATTCCCATTACTATGGCCGCTAGAGCCACCCCAGGAATGGTGCCAGAGCCGCCTAATATATTCACGCCACCTAGAACAACCATTGTGATAATTTCCAGCTCTAATCCCAATCCAATCGATGGTCTAGTGGAACCAAGCCTTGAGGTAAGGCATATCGCAGCAATTGCAGACATGATGCCTGTTAATAAGAAGAGTAAGAATTTGATCCGCTCGACTCTTAAGCCAGAAAACACCGCTGCAGTTGGATTATTGCCAATAACATAGACGGCTCTACCAAAGTTAGTACGGTGTAATAATACATAATAGACAATCGCAAATATCACAAATAGCAGCAACTCAAAGGTGACAGTCGACCAAACATAACCTTGTCCAAAAAAGAGGAAACTTTCAGGATAGTCCTTATATGACTGATCTCCCAAAATGATATATGAAATTCCTCTAAATAAACTCATGGTACCGATAGTGACTACAATCGAAGGCAGTCCAAGCCCTGTGACTAATAACCCATTTATTGCGCCACAGGCTAAACCCACTACTAGGGCGATGGCGACCAAAGCTGGTGTGTCATAGCCAAGTTGTACCGCAAAGCCCATCGCGGTGGAGACCAAAGCGATAATGGCTGCAACCGATAGGTCAATTTCACCAGATATAACCAGCAATGCCATCGCAAAGGCTATAAATGCTTTTTCAGTGAAATTAAAAGTCGCATCTGATAGGTTCCACCAGTCCAGAAAATAGGGAGTTGCTTGGGTATTGATAAAGAAAATCAATATCGCTACCAATAATAAAAGAGCTTCCCAACTGCTAACTACTCTTTTGAAAGGACTGGATAACCGCTCTGGTATATCTCTAGCTGTATATTGATTTATTTCACTCATGCTCCCTGCCCCGCTGTTTTTAATATGACTCGGCCTTTTTGCTGAGCTGATAAGGTATTTAAAGCGACAGCTAGAATAATTGCTGATCCTGAGATAGCCAGTTGCCAAAACGGAGAAATATCAACTACTGGCAAAGCATTTTTTATGACGCCCAAAAATAAAGCTCCTAAAATGGCACCACCAATAGAGCCAACTCCTCCAGCGATAGAAATACCGCCAATGACGCAGGCTGCAACAACATCTAGCTCAAACCCACCTGCGATATCAACATAGGCAACCGCATAGCGTGACACCCAAAGATAACCTGCTAACCCTGCTAAGGCGCCAGAAATCACGAAAGTCATGAATCGAGTGCGACCAATATTAATACCGGTATAAACTGCTGCCATCGGGTTGCAACCCACGGCGAAAAAAGCTCTACCTAACGCAGTACGATTGACTAATGGTATGAATAATAGAATTACTAAAATTGCTATCCAAGATAACATTGGCAAGCCTAAGATCTCATAACGCGGGAATGCGGTAAATGATGCACTCATCTCATGAGCATTGATCCACTTACCATCTGAAATAACAAAAATTAGCCCCCTAAAAATTGTCATTGTGCCTAACGTGACGACTATAGGTGGGATATCTAATTTCCAAACGAGATAACCATTGATGGCTCCCAACAATGCGCCTAGCAAAATTGCGAACAAGAGCAACACTATTACTGGTATTCCCGGAGCTATGTTGTTAATCATGGCTACTACCATGCCGGTTAATGCTAAGTTTGCTGCTACTGATAGATCAATACATTTGGTGAGTATGACTAGCATCTGCCCTAACGTCAGAATCATTAAAATAGAGGTATCGTTAAAAATACCACTTAAGCTTTCAACACTTGAAAATGCTGGATAGCGTGAAGAAACTAGCAGCACTAACAGAAAAATCGCCAATGCCAAGAGTGTCTCACGTGATTTCAGGGCATTGATTACTGATTTCATGTTGACTCCTTTATGCCTGCTGCGGCTCGGACTAATTTTTCTGGTGACATTTCATCTCTGCCAAATTCGTTAACTATAAGCCCCTCGCGCATCACGATGGTTCTATCGGTCATCCCTAAAATTTCAGGTATTTCTGAGGAAACCATGATGACGGCCAAACCACCTGCGGCTAACTCTGCCATAAATTCATGAACAACGGTTTTTGAGCCGATATCGATACCCTTGGTTGGCTCATCTAAAATAATTACTAAGGGTTGTGTCGCTAGCCATTTGGCAATAACCACTTTTTGCTGATTACCGCCTGAGAGATCACCAACGTGTTGATCAAGAGAAGCGGCTCGTAAATCTAATCGCCGGGTAAACTCCCTAGCAAGCGAAAACTCCTCTGCAATCTGTAAAAAACCTCTTTTTGAAATGTGCTGTAGCGAAGGCAAAGATACATTCTGGAATATTGGCAGTGTTGTCACCACGCCTTGTTTACCTCTATCTTCGGAGACATAAACAATGCCTTTCTCAATCGCCTGAGCAGGATTTCGGATGGTTGCGGGATTACCTTCAATAAACACCTCTCCTGAAGCAGGTTTGGTAATACCAAACAGGGACTGCATAAACTCGCTTCGCCCTGCACCTACTAAACCGTAAAAACCTAAGATCTCGCCCTTATGTAGCTTAAAATTAATATTGGAAAACTCTGTTGGATGACAATAATTGACCACTGATAATATTTCCGCTCCAATGGATGGTTCCCTAGTTGGGAATATTTGGTCAACCGAGCGGCCAACCATTTTCTCGACCAAATCGTTTTCGGTAATGTCTTTTAAGTGCCCTTCATCTACCATTTCGCCGTCACGGAACACGGTATATCTGTCAGCTATACGGAATATCTCGTCAAATTTATGACTTATAAATAAAATAGCTTTGCCATCTGCTTTTAGCTTATCTACCAGATCATATAGCTCTTCGATTTCTTTATGTGATAACGCCGCTGTCGGCTCATCCATAATCACCACACTGGCGTCAATAGATAGCGCTCTTGAGATTGCCACCATGTGCTTGTTGGCAATGCCCAAATCTTTCAGTTTTAGATTTGGATCGATATTGGCCCCAATGGTCTGCAACAGCTTTTCTGCCTCGGCATTCATCGTCTTCCAGTCTATTAATCCTCTGGAGGTTTTTGGCGCATGACCAATGAAAATATTTTCTGCTACCGACAAATCATCAAACAATACCGTTTCTTGATGAATTGCTGTAACCCCTGCCTCTGAAGCATCATGTGGTGTGGGAAATTTAATGTCTTGCCCATGAATAGATAACGAACCCGCAGTCGGTTGATAAATTCCGGTTAATATCTTAACAACCGTTGATTTTCCTGCCCCATTTTCACCTACCAAAGCAGTGACTTGTCTAGGGTATAAATCCAGTGATATTTCTGACAAAGCAGTCACGCCGGGAAATGTCTTGGTAATGCCCTTCATCGACATAACCGGAGTTAGGTTATTGTTGTTATTAGATAGCTGGGACTTCTGATTTTGTTCAGATGCTAATGACGTTTTTGAAGAGGCTTGCATATCATAACTTCTATGAAATTGTTAGCGTTTTAGCAATATCGCCGTTTTAGATTACAGTTGCATCATCCTAAAAAGCCCAGCAACAGATCAGTAAGATAGTAGTAAAACTATGCCTTCTGGCCTATAACTGGGCTTCCCCTAGGAGAGTGAGCTCAGTCTTTGATGGCTAAAACTTAGAATATATATTTAAAATCATCAATATTACTGCTGTTATAAATAAATGGATCAGCCATTGCGCCTTCAAGGTCATCATTGACTTCTACTTCACCCATACGCCCCATCGCTATTGAACCACCTGCCTCAGCAGTTGCCCCTGTTGCTAGATTATAGGCAATAGTAGTTGCTGCATAACCTAGATCAATCGGATTCCAAATGGCAAATGATTTAGATGCGCCAGAGGCTATATGCCCTGCCATCTCTGATGGTAGACCTAAACCCGTTACATTGATTTCACCGACTTTACCAGCATCGGTAACTGCCTGTGCCGCAGCAACAATGCCAACAGATGTTGGTGAAATAATTGCTTTTAAATTAGGGTGAGACTTCATCAAACCTTGCGCTTCACGATAAGATTTATCTGATAAATCATCACCATAAACTGTCGAGACAATATTAATATTCGGATAGTGATCTTTCACTTTGTTCATTTCTGCAATCCAGGTGTTCTGGTTCGTAGAGGTTGCACCAGCAGATAAGATCGCTACATCTCCACCTTCTGGTAGGTCGTCAGCTGCAAGTTTAATGATCATATTGCCGATTAAAGGGTTCGAAGAGGGGTTCAAGTGGAACTGTCGTCCTTCTATAGCCACACCTGAATCCCAAGAAATAACGGTAATACCGCGCTTCATTGCTTTTTTCAGTGCTGGCACTACTGCATCTTTATCATTAGCAGAAATAGCGATTGCATCTACTTTTTGTGCAATCAGTGAATTAATCACTTCAATCTGGCCTTCGGCCGTGGTGTCTGTCGGTCCAGTGTATATGATTTCAACATCCCCAATTTCTTTTGCCGCTTCTTCTGCTCCTTTTACTGCAGCTTCAAAAAAGCCTATACCCAAGCCTTTAACGACTAAAGCAATGCGTTTATTTTCTGCTTGAGCAGCATTCATCATTAGTGCTGCTGAAACAGCAGTGGTGAGTAGTAGTCTCTTTACAAGTGTCTTTTTTAATATACTCATACGGTTCTCCTGTGAGTAGTTAGTAATATGCGCTAATAGGTTTTTATCTATCAGGCAGATGATTTCTGATTTTTATTTATTGTTTTGGCCACAATCAGCTTTACGCCTGCAACCTCAAGCATATTGGCAGATTTATCATCGATACCTTCATCGGTGATAACCATATTTACCTGTTCCAGTTGACATAAAATTAAACTGGAGCGCTTGCTGAACTTCGACGAGTCAGCCAATACAATTAACTCATCTGCTTGATGAATTAATTTCTGCTCTGCTTGGATTATTAATGGATCTGTTTCCATTACTCCAAGCATATGAATTCCTCGGGCACCCATAAACATTCTTTTGGCATAAAAATTACGAGTGACGTCATTTTCAAAAGGACTCAATATAATATTTTGCTCTCTATATAATGTTCCACCGGGTAACAAAACCGTATTCTTGCTTTGTTTTAGTAAATGCTCTGCAATCGAAAACGAGTTGGTGAAAACCTGCATTCGCTTAGTAACCAATGGGTGCACCATCTGAAAGGTAGTAGTACCACCATTAATAATAATAGCATCACTGTCATCACAAAGTGCTACCGCTTCTCTGGCAATCGCTTGTTTCTGTGGCAGATTCATTGACTCATTGACACTAAAGGGTCTGCCCATTAAGCCCACAAATTGCGGAGGGTTAATTGACTCAGCTCCGCCACGAATTCTTTTAAGTTTTTTTTGCAAATGCAAAGTCGCAATGTCTCGGCGAATCGTTGCCTCTGAAGAATCCGTCACTTCCACCATCTCCTGAACCGTAACAATAGGCTTGTCTTGAATAGCTGATAAGATGATTTTATGTCTTTCTTTTTCGTGCATTTTAACTCCAGTTATGCAATTACTTTCTCACCAAATTCATTTACTGTCAATCAAAAACAATCAAAAGCAATAATTTTATAGAAAAATATGGTTGAATATGATTGTTTATGATATCTTTTGATTCTTACTTTTCAAAAAGCTGATAGTGAAACTAGAATAATCAGCTAACAAATCCTACAGAGGAACCTATGCCTACAGCAAAGCCTAATGATGCTTCTATCGACTCCACTTCTTGGCAAATACAAAACCTATGGAATAAATCGGCAGCAACCAGCATGAATGAATCTGAGCAATTGCTATACCGATCAAATCTTTTAGGCTCCGACAAGCGCGTCACCAACTTTGGCGGTGGCAATACATCTGCTAAGATAATGGAAAAAGATCCATTAACAGGTGAGGCGGTTGAGATTCTTTGGGTAAAAGGCTCAGGCGGTGATGTTGGAACCATCAAAATGGATGGTTTCTCCACTTTATATATGGAGAAGCTACGAGCACTCAAAGGGGTTTATCGTGGCGTTGATTATGAAGATGAAATGGTGGCTTATCTACCGCACTGTACCTATAACCTAAACCCTCGTGCTGCCTCTATTGATACGCCTCTGCATGCTTATGTGCCTAAAACACACGTTGACCATATGCACCCAGATGCAATCATTGCGATTGCTGCCACTGACAACAGCCAAGAACTAACGGCAGAAATATTTGGTGAAGATATTGGTTGGTTGCCTTGGAAACGCCCTGGGTATGAACTAGGGCTCATGCTAGAGCGCTTCTGTGAAGCAAATCCACAAGCAAGAGGTGTTGTACTAGAGAGTCACGGTCTGTTTACTTGGGGGGATAGCTCAGAAGCTTGTTATTTGACCAGTCTAGAGGTTATTAACAAAGGCATCGACTGGTTTGACAGTAAAACGAAGGGAATAGCACCTTTTAAAGGAAGCAAGCATCAGCCATTGGCAGCAACGGAACGACGGTCTATTTCAGCAACACTGATGCCTGCTATTCGAGGCATGATAAGCAAAGATACACACATGGTCGGCCATTTTGATGATTCAGAAGCAGTGCTGACCTTTGTCTGTAGTAATGACTTGGAGCGCCTTGCAGCCATGGGAACTAGCTGTCCGGATCATTTTCTACGTACCAAAATTTGCCCTTTAGTAATCGATTTCACACCCAACAAACCTGATATAGAAGCAACACTTGCTTCATTAGAGCAATCTATCACTAATTACCGTCAGCAATACGCGACATATTATGAGCGCTGTAAACGTCCGGATAGCCCAAAGATGCGAGATCCTAATGCAATTGTCTATTTAATACCCGGTGTTGGAATGCTTACATTTGCCAAGGACAAAGCGACTGCCCGTATCTCTGGAGAATTCTATACCAACGCAATTAATGTGATGCGGGGCGCTTCTGCTGTCTCTAACTACTGTGGTTTACCAGAACAAGAAGCCTTTGATATTGAATATTGGTTGCTAGAAGAAGCCAAACTACAGCGTATGCCTCAGCCAAAAAGTTTGGCTGGCAAAATTGCATTAGTTACTGGCGGTGCTGGTGGTATAGGGACTGCAACTTCCGTTAGGCTCTTGCAGGAAGGTGCCTGCGTGGTTTTAGCTGACATTGATGCTGAGGCACTCGCGCAAACAGAAAAACACTTGAGTCAACAGTTTTCGGCAGATGTTGTTGCCTCTGTGGTAATGGATGTTACTAGTGAAGCTGCTGTAGATGCGAGCTACACTGAAGCCTCTCTCGCTTTCGGAGGAGTTGATATCATCGTATCAAATGCAGGGATTGCCTCCTCCGCACCTATTGAAGAGACAAGTCTAGATCTGTGGAACAAGAATATGTCTATATTATCTACTGGCTATTTTTTAGTATCTAGAGCGGCTTTTAAAATACTGAAAAAGCAAAAACTCGGGGGGTCAATTATATTTATCGCCTCTAAAAATGGCCTAGCAGCCTCTCCTGGCGCCTCAGCTTATTGCACAGCTAAAGCATCTGAAATTCATTTGGCGCGATGTCTTGCCTTGGAAGGTGCGCCAGAAGGTATTCGTGTGAACGTCGTGAACCCTGATGCCGTCTTGCGTGGCTCTAAAATCTGGTCAGGTGATTGGTTAAAAGAACGAGCAGATGCTTATGGCAAGGAAACCACTGATCTTGAGGAGCATTATCGTCAACGGTCATTGCTAAAAAGATCTGTGTTACCAGAAGACATTGCCGAAGCTACCTACTTCTTTGCCTCTGAGGCATCTTCTAAATCTACTGGTAATATCATTAATGTTGATGCTGGCAACGTTCAATCATTTACACGCTAATCCATACTACAAAAAAGGATAAAAACATGACTGCTATAAAAACAGATTTATTAAGTAGCGCCAATGCCAAACGTCAGCAGGATCTGCAAACCGATTACGACTCACTAGGCGAAAGGCTAGACAGACGCGGGATTTCTATCGATACAATTAAAGCCAAAGTAAGTGCTTATGGCGTCGCTGTGCCTTCATGGGGTGTCGGCACTGGCGGCACTCGCTTTGCTCGCTTTCCTGGCGAAGGTGAACCAAGAGATATATTTGATAAGTTAGATGACTGTGGCGTGATTCATCAACTTACTGGCGCGACGCCTTCTGTGTCACTGCACATCCCTTGGGATAATGCTGATGCCAATGATTTACTAACCAAAGCTAACGAACATGGGATTACATTTGATGCTATGAATTCCAACACTTTTCAAAACCAGATAGACACTAAACATAGTTATAAATATGGTTCGTTATCACACACCGAAGTTGCGGTCCGTGAGCAAGCTATTGCCCACAATATAGACTGCATTGAACTCGGTGCAAAGTTGGGATCAAAAGCACTAACTATTTGGGTCGGTGATGGTTCTAATTTCCCAGGTCAAACCAACTTCACTCAGCAATTTCAACGTTACTTAGACTCTGTCAAATCTATCTATACGGCTTTGCCAGACGATTGGCGACTTTTTACCGAGCACAAAATGTTCGAACCCGCCTTTTACTCCTCTGTTGTACAAGATTGGGGAACCAACTATCTCATTGCTAAAGAAATGGGACCTAAAGCTTACTGTTTGGTTGACTTAGGTCATCATGCTCCAAACGTGAATATAGAAATGATCGTTGCGCGTCTCATTCAGTTTGGCAAACTTGGTGGCTTTCACTTTAATGATTCAAAATACGGTGATGATGACTTGGATACGGCCTCAATTGATCCATATCGTCTTTTTTTAGTCTTTAACGAACTGGTTGATGCAGAACTACAGCAGCTCAGCCACTTTAATCCGGCACATATGCTAGACCAATCTCACAATGTAACCGACCCCATTGAAAGTTTGATGTCTAGCGCAATGGAAGTGCAACGCGCTTACGCACAAGCACTCATTGTTGATCGTGCTGCATTAGCAGAATATCAGCAAAATAATGATGCATTACTGGCCTCACAAACGCTAAAGCAAGCATTTCGAACCGATGTTGACGCTATACTAGCGATGGCAAGACTCGACAAAAATTGCGCAATTGACCCGATTGCAACCTATCGAGAGTCTGGCTATCGCCAAATAGTGGCTAAAGAACGGCCAGCGGTAGCCGCTGGAAGCAGCGGTATTGTTTAAGCTTTTAATATTTTAGAAATAGTCTCTTGAAAGTAACTTGGAAAATTTAGATGCCACTCATTATTCTTTCATAAATCTAAGCGAAACTCGGGTGATAGAGTCAATATCTATTACCCGAGCAATATGTTGACCTCTAGCAAGAAGCAACTTTTAACGCTGCGACAAAGGTTTCGTCGTCGAAGTTATCTTGAAGTTTGTTCTCTGCGGTGATTTTACCCAGCACGATACTGTCAGCTAGGGTTTCTTCACAGATATAATCTTGATAATTATTAACCGCCTGTTTTAAGCGATCACTAATTTCTAATTCAACTTCTATTCTGTCACTAACCTCTAGGTTCATATCTTTACGAAGCTGCTGAATGCGTCTTACAATTTCTCTGGCAAGCCCTTCTAAAATCAGCTCATCAGATAGCTCAGTAGCGAGTGCAGCTAAGTGACCTGATTGCTCAGAAACTACATAGCCTGCAGCACCTGATTGAAACACTTGCACTTGGCTAGAGTCTAACGAAAATTCTTTATCATTAGCAGATATATTAATAGAGTCACCAGCTAATAATGCCTCACTCCATCTCTTCGCTTGAGTTTCGTCCGCTGAGGTAATAATCTTACGCACTGCGGCAAAGTCACCGCGTAGCTCTCTACCAAGGGTATCTACCGGTTTTAAACGATAGCTAACCATATCTGAGTTAGCTGGGATAATTGCAACTTTCTTAACATTTAGCTCATCAATGATGAGACCTTGATAGCGATTGACTAGAGTTTCATCAGCACCTGCTGGCACTGCAAAAAGCGCTTCTGAAAGTGGTTGCCTAACTCTTACGTTGGCTTCATTACGAGCGGAATGACCGAGTTTAACCAATTGTTTAACGATGCGCATATCACTGACCAGTTTGTCATTGATTGCCGAGCTATCTGCCTCTGGCCAATCACTGAGGTGAACGCTTTCTTTAGCATCTGGCTGTTGGCTAACGACCAAAGTCTGATACAGTTGTTCTGCTAGGAATGGCACGGATGGCGCTAATAGCTGAGATAATGTGCATAGACATTGATATAGCGTTTGATAGGCTGCTACTTTCTCATCTGTTGATTCTGTATCCCAGAAACGACGACGTGAACGACGGAGGTACCAGTTCGAAAGATCATCAACAAATGACTCGATCGGTTTGGTGGCATTTGGCGCATCATAGCCTTCTAAAGCATCGGTAACGGAGCCTATTAATCCATTTAGTTCGCCTAGTATCCATTGGTCTAATGGATCGCGATCACTAATTGGGATTTGCTTGCTATTTGGATCAAAGTTATCTAACTCTGCATAAGTGGTGAAAAAGCTCAGCACATTCCACAAAGTCAAATAGAAGTTCTTAACCACATCCCCAACAGATTCTTTAGCGAACCTTCTTGGCTCACCCGGCACGCCCGAAGTGTACATATACCAACGGAATGCATCAGCGCCATATTGATCGAGGATATCCCATGGGCCAATAAAGGTTTCTGGGCGTGACTTAGACATCTTCTGACCGTTCTTGTCCAAAATATGTCCGAGTGAAATAACATTTTTATAGGCAATTTGCTCATTTAGCATGGTAGAAATAGCGTGCAAGCTATAGAACCAACCTCGAGTTTGGTCTACCGCCTCACAGATATAGTCTGCGGGGTATTGATTATTAAATTGAGTCTCATTGTTATGAGGATAGCCCCATTGTGCATAGGGCATGGCTCCTGAGTCAAACCAAACGTCGGCAACCTCTGGGACACGCCGCATGGTGCCTTTTTTACCATCTACTTCTACGTCCCAGGTAATGTTATCGACATAGGGGCGATGTAGATCAAGGTCGGTAAGCTCACGACCAACTTTTATGGAAAGCTCGGCAACGGAGCCGATGCATTCCATCATATCTATTTCAGGATTGTCGCAGACCCATATTGGTAAAGGGGTTCCCCAAAAGCGCTCACGACCGATGGCCCAATCTTTTAGGTCTTCTAGCCAGTTACCAAAGCGACCTTCTCCAGTATGCTTTGGAACCCAGTTGATGGCTTTGTTTAGTGAAACCATTTTGTCTTTATATTCAGAAGCTGTGATATACCAAGTGCTGCGTGCCAAATACATCAGCGGCCCGCCATCTCTCCAGCAATGTGGATAGCTATGGTTATAGGTTCCCGCATGGAACATTAGCCCTCTGCTCTTTAGGTCTTTAATTAACGGTTTATCTGCTGCTTTAAAGTCCATACCCGCAACGATTTCTATGGCATCGATAAATTGACCTTGGTCATTAACCGTCATTAGGAATGGCAGGTTATTGGCTCTGCAAGTTTCTAAATCATCGGCACCAAATGCTGGTGCCATATGAACAATGCCAGTACCGTCGTCGGTTGAAACAAAGTCTGCCGCCACTACATAGGCATAGTCTTGCTCCACTTCCATATAGGTATAGTGTGGTTGATAGTGCTGCCCGAGCAATTCACTGCCTTTGAGCTTTTTAACAATTTCATAGCCACCGCTTTCATCAGTGAAAGATTCTACTGCTTTAGCAATCAATGCTTCTGCTAGTATCAACCTTTCTTTGGGGGCATCGGCAGATTGTTGGCCTTCTAAGATCACATAGTCTATGTCTGCACCCACTGCCAATGCCACATTTGATGGCAGTGTCCAAGGTGTGGTGGTCCATACTAAAAAGGCGGTATTATCTTGATCTATTAATGGAAATCGAACAAAGACCGAAGGATCGTCAACATCTTTGTAGCCCTGCGCAACTTCGTGGCTCGAATAAGGTGTACCTGTACGTGGCGAGTACGGCACGACTTTGTAGTCTTTGCGCACTAAGCCTTTCTCCCAGAATTGCTTGAGTATCCACCAGCACGATTCAATATAGCTATTCTGATAAGTGATATATGGGTTTTCCATATCAACCCAGTACGCCATGCGCTCGGTCATCTCTTCCCATTCCTGAATATAGGTAAAGACGCTCTCGCGACATTTTTGGTTAAATTTCTCTATACCATATTCAACCACTTCTTGTTTGGTTTTAAAGCCTAGCTGGCGCTGTACTTCTAGCTCAACTGGCAAACCATGAGTATCCCAGCCGCCTTTGCGCAACACATACTTACCGCGCATTGCCTGAAACCTTGGGAAAATATCTTTATAAGAACGAGAAATCACATGGTGAGAGCCTGGGCGACCATTTGCGGTTGGTGGACCTTCGTAAAAGACATAGCTTTGTTGTCCTTCTCTTTGTGACATAGACCGCTTGAAGACATCTTTGTCTTTCCATAGAGTTAATACATCTTTTTCGGCTTCTGGTATGTTGATCTGCGGTTTAATCGCGGTAAACGCTGGCATAGGATGGCTCATTCTCTAATGTTAATGTGAAAATATCGGTTTATAGCTGACACAAAAAAGCCCAAACGTAGAGCTTGGGCTTGTCACTATAGTTACACAGCAAACCCAGTCAAGCTGGGATAATAATTCGGTATTGTCGATGTGGCTGTGTGTTCAAACTAGTCATTTCAGTAATCTTTTTGGTCATTTTTACTAGTTTTTTACTAGCTTTTTACTAAGGTTGAAATTTTACGCTATCTAGGCTCAGCGTCAACCTTTTAGCTACCCCCATAAAAGTCTTAACGCTCTAATCAACTGTTACAGTATTGCTGTTTATTGTCTTTAAATTTCAGGTCAAAGTGGAAATGATTATTGTGACGTTCGTTATCCAACGGACTAATATTGGTTGAGAAATATTGGCAAGCCTGCTTTTCTATTGCTTTAAGAAAATGGCGTTTCTTGTCGGTGCCATCATAGTTTTCTCTCAAGTTTATATGCGTACCATCAGCCAGCACAAAGCCTGCGATATCAATCGCTAGACCATAGGCATGTTGACTAAGATTGCTAGCCTCTCTTCGATTCACCGTGCGACAGTTGTAAATACCTAAGGATTTAATCTTGGTCACTTTCTGACCTAGAATATGTTTAGCCAAAATTTGCACTGACTGACTGTTCCACTTTGCCATGACGTCAGCAAATCTTACATCGGCAATATTCGCAGGGCTTAGTCTGGTGTCTTCACTGATGATAGCAATCTTCTTTGACTTAGCTATGCCACATTTGGCAAGTTT
>CAKMZF010000010.1:28025-30813 GCA_929200405.1 uncultured Gammaproteobacteria bacterium
CTTCACTGATGATAGCAATCTTCTTTGACTTAGCTATGCCACATTTGGCAAGTTTGGCCTCTAATGCGGCCAATCTTTCTGCATCATCGCCAAGCTCTTCATCATTGGCTTCTAAATTAGCGACTCCGGTTTCTTTGAGTTCTTTTATTCTCTCTGCCGTTTCTTTGACCTGTGCTTCGTGCTCTGCTCTTGCTTTTTCTATCGTATCAAGTTCTTCAAGCAGGCCATCTAATTGTTTGTGAACAATATTTTTGACCGACAATTCCTCAGCAATCGCTCTAAGGGTCGAGGATTCAAGTTTTTCTGGTAGAGATCTCTCTATCTGTATCGCTTTACGTTCAACAACCTGCTGCTCTTTGGTGGTAATCGATTGTTGGTCTTGGGTCGAACTTTCTGATAGCGATCTAGCAATCGTTAGTTTTTTGATCTCTAAATCTTGAGTTTGCTGTTGCGCATTTTTTTGTACAAGTTTGGCCGCGATAATATTTGCTGCTGTTGGCGTTGTGTTCAGCTTCACAGTTGGTTTTTGCTTTTCTAGGATTGGCTTTTTAGCAACAACAGATTCTGGCTGCTGTGTTTGGGTGGCTTGCGCTTCGACAATATGATCTCGACCGTTTCTGAGAACTAAAACACTCTCTAATAAATTGTCAGACTGATCGACTCTAGAAACTGCATTAGTTTGCGTTGCTGGTCGTTTCTCAGCTGATTTGTTAGGTAGGATATTAGGGACGCTACAAGCTGCAGTTAGCAACAACAGGCCAGAGATGAGGAAAAAAGTATTTTTCATGATTTAAGTTTTATGATTATTATTCATCTCATTGATAGAAAGCACTTATAAAGTGCTCTACAAGGCAGACACGAAAAAATTGTGCCTAAAAATGGCATATTATCGGTGTTTTCTATAAATCAGATATTAATTTAATACACACTAACAAAGTTTTGATAGTATTCTCATAGAAACAAAACTGGTGAAAATGTTTTCATCATTGATTAGAGGATTCTATGTGGTTAGCTGATCATCTCAATATCATAGATTGGATAGCATTAATTGTATTTTTATTATCATGGTTTGGATATGGCTTTTTTTGGAATGAGCGCTCCAAAAGTCCCACTGCGCTCTCCTACGCTATTAATGCCCAACGCAGACAATGGTTTAAAGAGGTAGTTGCTCGTGAAGTCAGGATTGCTGACACACAAATTATTAATATCCATCAACAGGCTGCCCTTTTTTTTGCCTCTACTTCCATATTGGTTATCGGTCTTTTGATTACCGCTTTAAGCTCGGTTACCGAACATCCAGAATGGCTAAAAGTGCTACCGATGTTCCAAAGCACCACTATCCATTTCATTTCGCTAAAGGTTCTGGGTTTAATCGTGATTTACATTTACGCGTTTTTTAAATTCGCATGGTCGATTCGACTCAATAATTATCTCAGCATTATCATTGGCGCAGTGCCAGAAGACATCAACAAGACCGAAACATTAGCCAAGTACGCCTCTGCTGGAGCCAGCCTCTCACAAATTGTCGGCATGCACTTTACCATGGGCATTAGAGCATACTTCTTCTCTTTGGCATTTTTGGGTTGGTTTATTCACCCCATTGCTTTTATGATGGCAACCGCATTGGTACTATGGATTATCTATCGCCGTGACTCGTTATCCAGAGCCAGTAAAATATTGCTCGATCTAATCGATCACAAAGAATCCAATAGCAACTAAGGCTCTCACAGCTTGTCAAAGCCTATCTAATATTTTGTGAGAGATTTAGTGACAGTACACGAACTCTTTATTGCGTCTGGTTTTAATATCTAAATGAAAATGGTCTTGATGGTAGCTATCCCCATTTGGACCAATGACTGTGCTGAAGAATTTACAGCTGGCTTTATTGACTGCGCGCAAGAACTTGCCTTTGCTATGTTCATTGCGGAAATCTTTTAATACCGTCATTGTAGTACCATCACTTAAAGTAAAAGCACTGATATCTAATGCTTTACCATAGGAATGTTGACTCATTTTTCGGCTACCACTACCGTTGTTGACTCTACGACAGGAATAACTGGCCGAGACTTTAAGTTGGCTAACGTCTAAACCAAAATGCTCAGCGGCCAATGGCTGTACTACTTCTGACTGCCACTTTTGTAAACGCTCGAACATTTCCAAGCTAATGGTTGCAGAGGGCTTTAGAGCTAATCTATGAGATAAGCCCGTTGCTTTCACAGGAATATCAATTTTGCAGCTGCCTTTATATTTCTCACTGTCTATGTGCGTATAAAGATCAGTATCTTTAAGATAAACCACCTTAGTGTCAGTATAGGTTTCTGTGGATTGGACTTCGGGATCTGCTTTGCTCTTACAGCCAGGAACGGTGCAAAGCGCTGTTAATAAAAAGATTGATAAAAAAGCAGTGTGCATAAATTTCCTTATATTTTTTAGTATTTGCTGATGATTTTCCATCCCAGGTTTTCGGCATGTTGCCTAAGTTTGTCATCAGGGTCTACCACTATCGGACTTCTAACCGCCTCAAGCAGGGGTAAATCATTATGGGAATCACTATAAAAACTCGCTCGTTCAAGACTACCGCCATTATCAGCAATCCAACTGTGCATACGGGTTAGTTTTCCGCCCTGAAAGCTACTTTGACCGACTTTTCTCCCCGTATAAAAACCATTCTTCATTTCCAACTCAGTACAAATGAGGTGGGAGAATCCTAAAAACTCGGAAACCCCCTCCGCTACAAACTGATTACTGGCCGTTGCTAATATCATAGTCTCACCAGCTAGCCGATGCA
>CAKMZF010000010.1:30913-37987 GCA_929200405.1 uncultured Gammaproteobacteria bacterium
ACAAACTGATTACTGGCCGTTGCTAATATCATAGTCTCACCAGCTAGCCGATGCAGGCGCATCCAGTCTTTGGCTTTTTGGGTGATTTTGGGGGCAACGTAGGTCTCTACGAACTCTTGCCGCCACTCGTGTAATAACGCAAAGGGTTTATCCAATAATGGGCCTAACTCAAATGCCAGATATTCGTCTACCTCTAAGGTACCCGCGTGGTATTGTTGATTAAAATATTTTTTGCCCTCATCTAGTGAACCTGAGGGGACTATGCCCTTGTCATCCATAAATTGAAACCATAACATCGGTGTATCGGCATCAACTAAGGTATGATCCATATCAAAGATCGCTAAATCTTGGGCTTGTTGGTATTCTGGTGTTATCATTCTTAAGCCTCTTGATCGCAATTACAGAATTATGCCTTCAAACACAGTTTTGCTGCGTTTTTCTAAAGACATCACCGTTATATTTTGGCACACTACGCATCCCTTGTAGTCTTTATCCGTAAAAATATCAGTAAAAAAACATGAAATCTTTTTTAGAAGCCCTGAACAAACGAAGAACCTTCGCTATTATTTCTCATCCCGATGCTGGTAAAACCACATTAACGGAAAAGTTGCTATTGTTCGGAGGTGCTATTCAGTTGGCTGGAACTGTAAAAGGCCGTAAAGCTGGGCGTCATGCCACATCAGATTGGATGGCGATGGAAAAAGAACGAGGCATCTCTATTACTTCATCTGTGATGCAATTTCCTTATCAAGACCACATGATAAACTTGCTCGATACACCAGGACACGCAGACTTCTCTGAGGATACTTATCGCACTTTAACGGCGGTAGATTCTGCGCTTATGGTAATAGACTGCGCTAAAGGGGTTGAGGAAAGAACCATTAAGTTAATGGAAGTTTGCCAACTTCGCACAACACCTATTTTCACTTTCATTAATAAATTAGACCGTGAAGGTCGCGACCCGATGGAACTAATGGATGAAGTGGAAAGCGTCCTTAACATAAAGTGCGCTCCGGTCACTTGGCCAATTGGTATGGGTTCGCGTCTAAAAGGGGTTTATCATATCCAGCAAGATTTTGTACATCTCTACGAGTCTTCAAATAACTATGAAAAGTCAGCGGGAACCATAATCAAAGGCCTAGACAATCCAGAGCTAGATGCCGCTATTGGTGCTGATATAGCCGCAGAATTGCGTGAAGAAGTTGAGTTAGTGATTGGCGCCAGTAATCCATTTGACGTCGAGGCATTTTTACAAGGCAAACTAACTCCAGTCTATTTTGGGGCTGCAATTAATAACTTTGGGGTTCAGGAAATGCTAAATGATTTTGTGTCATTTGCACCGCCCCCACAGCCACGCGATGCCAGCACCAGAGTCATTGAACCTTCAGAAGAAAAATTCAGTGGTTTTGTGTTTAAAATACAGGCCAATATGGATCCACAACATCGAGACCGAGTCGCTTTTTTTCGAATCTGCTCTGGTAAATATACCCAGGGTATGAAAACCAAACATCTGCGCTTAAATCGCGAATTAAAAATCCCAGATGCACTGACATTTATGGCCTCTGAACGAGGACATGTAAACGAAGCGTACCCCGGTGACATTATTGGCATCCATAACCATGGCACTTTGCGTATTGGAGACACCCTATCTGAAGGCGAGTTGATACAATTCACGGGTGTGCCCGATTTTGCACCGGAGCTGTTCCGGCGAGCACAATTAAAAGATCCACTAAAAATGAAGCAACTGCTAAAAGGTTTAATCCAACTTTGTGAGGAAGGTGCTACTCAACTGTATCGACCTCTCAACTCTAATGATTTAATTCTAGGTGCCGTGGGTATATTGCAGTTTGATGTTGCCGCTGAACGCTTAAAAACCGAATATAAGGTAGATTGCCAGTTTGAAGCTGTCAACGTCACAACAGCGCGTTGGGTCAGCAGTGATAATGAAAAGAAGTTTGATGAGTTCGCCAATAAAAATCACAACGCCTTAGCCAGAGATCATCACGAAGAGTTGGTTTACATCGCCCCAACGCGGGTCAATTTACAATTAGCCGAAGAACGTTGGCCAGATATCAACTTCTCTTCTACTCGTGAGCATGGGACCCTGTAATATCCAATAACGGCATAGTAATCTGTGGCCTCTTTACCTCAGAACTATTTAGTGTAGCCTTTGAGCAAATTTACAGGAGAATGAGATGAGCAATTCTCAGCAAACAAACAGCAATCAAAACACACAGAAGCTAAAACGCCCGGGCATACTAAAAATGATCTGGAGCAGTCTTGCCATGTTAGTGGGTGTTCAGAGCAGCAAGAATTATGCCGAAGATTTTAACACTGGTATCTGGCATATCGTAATTGTCGCCTTTATCTGCGCGTTAATTTTCTTTTTTGGCATCTATGGTATCGTGCAAATTGTTATGTCAAACATTGAATGAAGGATGGCATTCACAAACGGTTTCATTGGTAAGCTAAGTTAATTGGAGCTTAGATATTAAAGCTGTAATCCCAAAAAATGGTTGGTTCGTAAGGCACGCGCAGAGTTTAGCGAATGTCGGTGTCCCTGTTCGGCACCACCCTGACACTCCATTAAGTCCCCTTGGTCAGAAACAAGCTAGATGGGTAGGGAAACGAATACACAGCAGCTTCCCTCCTACTAGCAACCAAAGAGTTGAGTTGGTGGTTTACAGCGACTATCTGCGTACTCAACAGACATTGTCCGATTTCACCTCATTCCAAGACGACATTCCCATCGAAGCTTGGAAAATACACGAGTTCATTAATATCCCAGTCTCTGCCATGAATGGCACAACTCTTGAGGAAAGAATCCCACATATAAAAGCGTACTGGGACAGAATGGACCCTACTTACTGTAGTGATGGTTCTGAGTGTTTCGAAGACTTTGTTGATCGTATTGATTCATTTATTGAAAATCTGCAATATCACTCTGCCGAAAAAATCTTAGTTTGTTCACATTTTCTATTTCTGACTGGTGTTAGATGGCGATTATTGCACTGGCCAAACGATCAATCTGCCAAGAGCAAAATAGCTATGCAAAGTTACCGTGATTATTTGCAGCAGACACCCTGGAAAAATGCCGAAATCAAACCTTTTAATGTCACCCCCACAGGCATGATAAGATTACGCAAAAGTGCCAAACCACCCACAATGAAATTTGGACTATAGCATTTAGATTTATAATTTTTGTTAATACATCTAGTAAATTTACAATTATTTCACTATACTTTAGGCATAACTAGCAAGACTCTAGAGTCATAGAATTGAGGGGAAGTGAATGGCAGATAAAGATTTTTTAGACAAACTGCTACAGGCAGTTTTAAAAAGAAAGGCTTCCGACCTTCATCTCTCCTCCAACTCCCCGCCGATTATCCGAATAGATGGCGACCTCCACTCTCTAGAAGAACAAGCGCTTGAATCACAAGTTATCACAGATATGATTTCTACCACTCTGACAGAGGCTCAGAAAATTACCCTGCGTACTGCTTTAGAGTTAGATTATGCCTATTCTTTAGATGATGGCAGTCGCTTCAGAGTTAATGTCTTTCAAAGCAATCGTGGCATTGCAGCAGTTTTTAGAACCATTCCAGCTTCTATTCCAACTCTCGAGCAATTAGGCATGAGTGATATTTTTAAAGACCTTTCTTCCTATAGAAATGGTCTAGTTTTGGTAACAGGCCCTACTGGTTCTGGGAAAAGTACTACACTCGCAGCCATGGTAGATTATATAAATAAGACTAGACCGACACACATTCTTACTATTGAAGACCCGATAGAGTTCGTGCACCAAAATAACAAAGCCTTGATTAATCAGCGAGGTTTGCATCACCATACCCATAGTTTTGAGAATGCACTTCGCTCAGCCCTTCGAGAAGATCCAGATGTGATTTTAGTTGGTGAAATGCGTGATATTGATACTATAAGACTGGCGTTAACCGCTGCAGAAACCGGTCACCTCGTATTCGGGACATTGCATACCACCTCAGCCAGCAAGACAATCAATCGCATTATTGATGTTTTCCCCGGAAACGAAAAGGATATGATTCGCTCCATGTTATCTGAGTCTTTGCGAGGTGTGGTCTCACAGGCTTTGCTCAAAAAGCAGGCAGGTGGCCGCTGTGCAGCTCATGAGATTATGGTTGTCAACTCTGCGATCCGAAACTTAATTAGAGAAGATAAAATCGCTCAGATTTATTCAATGATTCAAACCGGACAGAGAAGTGGCATGCAAACGCTAGAATCTGCGGTGGAGAAATTGATAATGGAACGCACCGTTACTCCCGATGAAGCTCGTAAATTTTTAGCCGACTAAATCTGCACTCGCTTTTATCTCAAAGCTATCCTCTGTCAATTTTATTAAGCTTCATTAAGCCATTTAAAGTTATGAGCAAAGTTCGGTTCTTATTCGATTAACGAAAATCTTTCACTTCTAGGGTACGGAAAGAAGTCTTCTTGGTATCCTTGTTCAATCGCATCTTTTCGCTCACGCCACCACTTTGCCTCTAACAAATCAGAGTGTAATTTAATAAAAATATCGCGCTGCTCTACTTTAGGAAAGGCGAAATTACTGAATTGCTCAGGGAATACATCATTGGCACCCACGGAATACCAAGCTTGATCCATCATTTCATCATCTATTGAGCTAGGTGGTGGCATTTTGCGAAACTTGCACTCGGTTATATAACAAATCTCATCGTAATCATAAAAAACCACACGACCGCCTTTGGTAACTCCGAAGTTTTTAAGTAACATATCACCGGGAAAGATATTTGCTGCCGCAAGATCTTTAATTGCATTACCGTATTCTGCAATGGCATGATCTCTTTCATTATCACTCGCCGTAGCAAGGTACATATTTAGCGGCATCATCCGACGTTCTATATACATATGTTTTATGATTAAATACCTGCCCTGTATTTCTAGGCTAGACTCACAGGTTTTTTGCAAGGTCTGCAACAGCTCTTGATCTACCCTATCTAATGGAAATGCCACATTGGTAAATTCCAAGGTATCCGCCATACGACCGACACGATCATGGTTTTTAACCAAACGATATTTGTCTTTAACAATTTGTCTATCTGGGTCTTTTGGGGGTTCAAAATAATCTTTGATAATTTTGAAAACATAGGGAAATGAAGGCAGTACAAATACTTCCATGACCATACCACGAATACCGGGTGCGATAGAAAAGTTATCATAGGAATGATCTAAATGATGTTGCAAATCACGGTAAAACAGAGTTTTACCGTGCTTTTGAAGACCCAGCAGCGTATAAAGCTCGCTCTTTGGCCGCCGTGGCAGTATCTCATGAAGAAAATCGACATAAGCTGACGGCACATCCATGTCTACCATGAAATAGGCACGGGTGAATGAGAACAAAGTATAAATATGCTCGATATCAGTGAGCAAGGCATCGACATAAAGTTTGCCAGCATCATCATGTTGAAAGCAAATTACAAAAGGCTGCATTCTGATGCCATTGATAATTCGACCAACAAGATAAGTTCCTTTGTTTCGATAGAAACCACTGCTAAGAATTTGAATTTGAAAATTCGCATCCATTTTGCCACCGGCAGAAATAAGTTCGGAACACTTGGGTAATATATTTTCAACATCAGCTACTAGATTGTGCCAATTATCTTCACCAGAAAATTTGGTTAATATCTCTGTGAAAATCTTTTCTAACGAATCCTGATGCAAATAATAGCTGTTGAAAGTTCGACGTGCTCCCTTTAAAAAATCCGTATTCATTGCCGGTCTAAAGAAAATATAGCGATTGTGGTAATAGTCTCTAGCCAATACTCGGCAAGCGACGGAGTTATAAAAAGTCTCGGCGAGTTCTGGTTGCTTATGCTCGTATAATAAACCAATATAAATGCGCTTAACTTGCACCCACAAGGCGTCGGTTTCTATAGTATCGGAAAGATACTGTAGCAATTCTGCTGAGGTTTCTTTAACCCGCTTGTCGTACATAACAATGCGGTCAACATTCGCTTGAGAGATTTCTTTCCACTGCCGTGCATTAAAGCGCTCTTGGGCAGATGCAGAAATATTCTGAAATAGCCGATAGTGCTTATCAAAGCCCTTAAGCATAATATAAGCAATTTTTTGGGCGATAGCTTCACGATCATGGTTGATAGTATTAGACATGGAATAGGCTTCATTGTTTTTATAATGAAGTCTATGCTATCTAAGACACTACTAACTTGCAATGACAGTCGTGTCATATTTTTCTCAGAAGAGCTTTGATTACTCGCTTAGATGTTGGCTAAGCCCAATAATCGTTGATCTAAACGCTTTTCGATAACCTTTTATCTCGGGTTTTACCAGAGACAACATGGGGGCATTTTGAAGATTCATAACATGATAATGTTCGTATAGTTTTTTCTCAATCTCTGATACTACCGTAAGTCTTTCCTGTAGACTGGCAACTTGTTTAAGCCGCATATAACGTTGCTGTACATCCTCATCTTTCAACATGAATTTTCTAAACATGCCGTTTTCAAAAAATATGTCAATTACTTCCTCTTCACTGTGTATTCGTGATGCATAGCTGCCAAAACCAATTTGACAATCTTTCTCATGCGAACCAAAACTATCCTCATGCACAACAGTCAACATAATATTAATACTCGCTAAGTTGCTCTTCATATAATTGATCAGCCTATCAGGATTATTGCTATAGGAAGTCATACATACCTCTAGAGGATTTTCTTTGGCATAACCCAGATCATCCATAATATCAGCGGCTTGATCCTTACTAATCAAATAATCCTCAGGCAATATCAGTTTGGTATGAGACTTATTATGCCAAGGTATCACCCCCCAACTGGAATCTAACCCCCGTTCACTTAGTAATTTATCCGTGGATTGCTTATCTAAGACAGCAAAAATAGCTTTTCGTATCTGCAGATCAGTCTTCACATCACCGGTAATTTGGCCAATTACTATATAAGTCGGCACCTGTTCCTCAGCAAAAAATGCATCATCTGGCTTATTTCGTTTTATCCATTCATATTGCTTATTATCTATCCAATCTAGAATATCCAGTTCACCTGC
>CAKMZF010000011.1:0-2035 GCA_929200405.1 uncultured Gammaproteobacteria bacterium
TTGCGACATCTGCCATATGCAAGCCGGTAGTAGGTTCATCAAGAATGAACAGAGTTGGCTTTTGAGAAGTCTTTTTGGACTTGGGTGTTGCTAGAAATTTGGCGAGCTTAAGTCGCTGTGCTTCACCACCTGATAGGGTTGGAACGGGTTGCCCTAGTCGGGTATATCCCAAACCAACATCGACAAGTGGTTGCAAGGCAGAGGCAATTTTACGGTTGTTAGTAAACACTTGCAAAGCTTCTGATACGGTTAATTGCAGTACTTCGTGTATATTGTAGCTGAGCTCGGTGATGGGGCTGAAATAGCGGATGGCAAGTGTTGATTCTTGAAAGCGGGTGCCGTCACAATCTTGGCAGCGAAGATAAACATCGCTCATAAACTGCATTTCTATGTGCTCAAATCCCGTGCCTTGGCAACTTGGGCAGCGACCATCACCGCTATTGAAGCTAAATGTGCTGGCTGTAAAGCTATTTTCTACACTATCTGGCAGTTTGGCAAATAGCTGCCGAATGCCATCATAAGCACCGACATAGCTGGCAGGATTGCTGCGAGCGGACTTGCCAATGGGGCTTTGGTCTATTAATACCATATTTTCAATTTCATCAAAACCTGTTTGAGACTCGATCTTTGCATCAAACTCAATTCCTTCCCCTAACCATCGCTTGTAACTCGGGTAGAGCACATTATTCACTAGGGTTGATTTACCAGAGCCGCTAACTCCAGAGATTACTGTCATGCCATACAGAGGAATAGTGACATCAATTTGATGTAAATTGTGTAAGGTGATACCAGAGAGGGAGATTGTCGCGGCGATTTTAACGATAGATGGGGTTTGGTTCAGGCGTTGAATTTTCTGCCTATGGTTGAGATAGTCAGCAGTTAGTGTTTTTTGTGCCAATAACTCTTGCGGAGTTCCTTGAAATAATACATTACCGCCCAACTCGCCAGCACCAGGGCCGATGTCTATAATTTCATCAGCAGAGAGCATAATAGCTGGATCATGTTCAACAACGATTAGGGTATTGCCAGCATCTCTGAGGCGCTGCATAATTTTGATGATTCGACTAACCTCTTGTGCATGTAGGCCGACAGACGGTTCATCTAACACGAATAAGGTCTGAGTGAGTGAGGAGCCCAAGGCAGTAGTCAGATTAATACGCTGAACCTCTCCGCCAGAAAGATTTCTAGTTTGGCGATCAAGGGTTAAATAACCTAGTCCAACTTCAGATAAATAGTTCAGTCGGCGGCGAATCTCTTCTAAGAGCTGCTGCTCACTTTGTCTTTCGCTATGGTCAAACAAAGTTTCAAATACTGAGACAATCTGCTCTATGGGTAAGGCACATATCTCCGCTACGTTGATGCCATGCGGAAAATGTTGAGACAAAAATTCGGTAGTATCAGCAGGCTGTAACCGCCAATTCAGAGCCTCTGGTTTTAGCCTGCTGCCATTGCATGCAGGGCAGGTTGTATAGCTTCGATATTTTGAAAGTTGCATGCGAACATGCATCTTGTAGCTTTTTCGTTCCCAATAATCAAAAAATGCTTTAAGTCCATACCAAGTGGTTTTTGTACGACCTTTACGATTCGGTTCGCCTTGTATTACCCAATCAATCTCTGCAAGGGTTAGTTGCTGCCAGGGCTTGGTGACATCAATGCCTTGTTGTTTGGCATAGCTTAAAAGCTCTCTTTGAAACTTTGCGTTGCTATCGGTTTGCCAAGGTTTTATCGCGCCTTCTTTAATGCTCTTGCGTTTGTCAGGGATGGCTAGGTCATAGTCAATGCCGATAACGCGACCAAAGCCACGACAGTTATCACAGGCACCTGTGGGTGCGTTAAAAGAAAATGTGTTTGGGGTGGGAGAATTAAAGCTTCTTTCGCAGCTTGGGCAGTGTAAACCACGGCTGAGAGTCATGCTTTTCCCCAAGCTTTTATCAGCTAAGATTTCGGTAGCGGAGAGATTGCCGTTGCCTTGATTGAGTGCGGCGAACACTGCCTCGGATAAGCGACTATAATTATCTTCTGAAAGTTTTAGTCG
>CAKMZF010000011.1:2135-34224 GCA_929200405.1 uncultured Gammaproteobacteria bacterium
CCGACAGTAGAGCGAGAAGTCCGAACGGGATTATATTGCTCTACTGCGACAGCGGGCGGAACCCCTTCAATAGAATCCACTCTAGGTCTGTCCATTTGTGCTAAGAATTGTCTAACATAGGGAGAGAAGGTTTCTATATATCGCCTCTGGCCTTCCGCGAATAACGTATCAAAGGCAAGGGAGGACTTTCCTGAACCACTTACTCCAGTAATAACAGTCACTTTATTGAGTGGTATATCTAGACTTAGATTTTTTAGGGTGTGTTGTTTGGCGCCACGAATTTTTATAAAGTTAGGTTTGTTGTTAGTGTGTGGCATTTTTTCTCACAGAAAGGCTATGTTATACGATATAAGTAATACAATAGAAGAGCTTTGGTTCGAGAGCAAGAGTAACTTAAAGGCTTGCTGCATAAAATTTAGGCAAAAAAAAACGAGCTTAAGCTCGTTTTTTTGGTAATTAATATGCCTTTATATAAGGCAGGGTATAATTACTTACGGAAACCACCGCGCTGAGCTGTATTTACGTTGCCAGCTTTAACAGCATCTACTTCTTGCTTAAGAGTGTTTACTTCTTGACGAGTTTCCATTGCAATACGTAACAAGTTTTCAACATCGCTATCAGTAATAGAAGCCGCTGGAGGCGCCGATACTTCTGCTGCTGAGTTTCTGTTTGATGAACCACAGCCAGCGATCGCTACTGTGCCAAGTAATAAGGCGATTAAAGCTTTATTCGACATTTTCTAGGCTCCTAGTAAAATAGAATGAGTGTAAAATTGTTGTTTTGAAACCAAAGCTGTTGCAGTATAACAAAAAAAATATACTCTGGTTAGTCTTAACAGACTCTAATCTAATAATTTTACGCTATTTTTATATTTTGTCACCTATATCTTCAATATATTCAACTGGGAAGCTATGAATAATTCAAATAAAATTGTGATTTCAATGGATGAGAGAAAGGAAACGGAGTCGCTTAATATGCTTTATTTAATTGATAATGAAGCTTCATTGCCCGATTTTTTTCAAAAGTTGACGGCGCCAATGAAATTATTAGGGGATGAGGAAGGTAAAGCAGGCTGTTATTTTTTGCCAAATTGTAATGACAATGAGCGGTCACATTACTTGGCATTAGTGAGGTTGCCGAAAGCTGGCGATGTCCCTCTTGCTAAATGGTCACTGGCAGAGGCTTATGAGAAGCTGCCCGCTGGAGATTATCAGTTGCGAACAATCATTGATGATGAGAGTCAAATCACGGCATTGCTGCTGGGTTGGTTGATGGCTGGGTATAGTTATACTTTGGCAGCCAATAATGATAACTCTTCGGTGAAAAGGCTGGTTGTTGATGATTCACTATCACTTGTAAGAGCTTCCCAGCAATATCAAGCGGTTGCGAAAGTGCGTGATCTCATTAATATGCCTCCGAATATTTTGACTCCTGAATCATTAGCTGATGCACTGGTTGCCGTGGCAAATCAGTATGACGCAGAGCACCAAGTGATTACAGGACAGCAATTACTGGTTCAAAATTATCCGTCAATTCATGCTGTTGGTCGTGCTGCTGATACAGAGCATCAGGCACCACGCTTGGCTGAGTTGCTGTGGGGAGATCCATTGCATCCTAAAGTGACGTTAGTTGGGAAAGGTGTTTGTTTTGATTCCGGAGGGCTGGATATTAAATCGGCCGTTGGTATGCGAGCGATGAAGAAAGATATGGGGGGCGCAGCTCATGTTCTAGGGCTGGCACAATTAATTATGGAGTCTGCATTGCCTGTGAGACTGCAGGTGCTGATTCCAGCAGTGGAGAATGCTATTAGTGGTGATGCTTTTCGCCCTGGAGATGTAATTAATACTCGATTGGGCAAGACAATTGAAATTGATAACACTGATGCTGAAGGTCGGCTAATTTTAATTGATGCGCTAGCCAAAGCAGTGGAAAGTCAGCCTGAAATAATTATTGATTTTGCAACGCTGACAGGTGCGTCAAGAGTGGCTACTGGCACTGAGGTGCCGTCATTTTTTTCTAGATCCAAGCATATTCGAAATCAGTTAGTTGATATTGGTGAAGAGCAGGATGATTTGATTTGGCCGCTGCCGTTACATAAACCGTATATGCATGAGTTGCAGACAGCTATTGCAGATTTAAAAAATAGTGGCAGTGGATATGCAGGGGCGATTACAGCGGCGCTATTTTTAGCCGAGTTTGTTCCAGAGGATATCGACTGGGTGCATATTGACTGTATGGCTTATAATCTCAGAGCCCGACCGGGCAAGCCAATCGGCGGTGAAGCGATGGGTATGATGACTATGTTTACTTATTTACAGAACCGATTTGGCTAGTTTAAGGCATTGTTTTTTTTCGTTTGAGTTTTAGCGAGCACAGCTTGCCAATTTCCATGAAATGCTATTCGGGCTTGTTTTTTGCTAAGTTGGTAGTCGTACATTGGATCATAATAATCAGTTAGTAGCGGCGTAATCCAATTTAAATGCTCATCAAAAGCAGTGCTTGAGGTTGTGGAAAACACATTGCCTTCGGCATGTGTTTTCTGTAAGGCATTTTCTAGTTCTTGATTAAGCTGGTTATATTTTTCTGATCCCAAGCGTTTTTGAATTTTATATAATGCATCAGATAGCCTTTTGCGGTGCATTTTTATCCCGTCGGTATTGCCAAACTTCTGCTGAAATGCAATGGCGGGTTCTATAATGTAAGCGCGGCAAATTTCGATAGCTCGAGATTCAACGGTATCTTCTATTACCCATATCGGTGCTTTGAGTAAAGCATTTCTTAAAGCTAAGGGAATGGCTATTCGGCCAATGTTGTTGCCTTCATCTTCAAAGAAGAATCTTTGCTGTGGTTGATTT
This sequence comes from uncultured Gammaproteobacteria bacterium, assembly GCA_929200405.1. GTDB lineage: Bacteria > Pseudomonadota > Gammaproteobacteria > Cardiobacteriales > CAKMZF01 > CAKMZF01. The sequence continues at coordinate 4,991 of CAKMZF010000011.1, forward strand.
CTAGCCATTGCGAGTAAATTTAGAATAAGTTGATGCTCAAAGTCAATTTGTGCAGGTTGTGGATTGACTTGCTCGCCAAAGGCGGAGCCGCGATGGTTGGCATGTTTCTCTAGGTCAATGCCAGTTGGACATTGTTCAATTAAAGTCGTTTTACGGACACCTGTTTTACCTCCGATAATAACCAGTTGCTCAGTTCCGGTGATATGCTCAAGATGTTGCAGTAAGTGCTGCCGTATTGCTTTATAACCGCCAGTGACTTTAGGGCGAGGATAGCCTGCATCCGCTAGCCATCTCTGTGAGATGCCACTGCGTTGACCGCCTCGAAAACAAAATAAAGTAATATCAGGGTATTGCTGAACAGCAGCAGTCCACTCTGCCAATAGTGTGGTTTTTCTGGAGCCGCTGATTAATGCTTCTCCTAACTGGACGGCAGCGGTATTGCCTTGGTTTTTGTAACAGGTGCCGACCTGCTTTCTTTCCTCGTCATTTAATATGGGAATATTAGTGGTGTTGGGAAAGCTGCCTTGGGAGAACTCGATAGGGGCGCGAACATCGAGAAATGGCTGTCCGGATAGTATCCGCTCTATTGCTAACTCTGGAGAAATATCAGTTTTGGTCATCGAATATTAGCTCAGGTTGGTGCGATAACTGATGGTAAGTTGTTGCTCGCCAACAATTGCATTGAGCTCAGCTAGGCAATCAGGGGTTGGGTTGATAACCCAATCTCTTCCTAGTCTGAACTGTGCGATGGCATTTTCACGCTGATATTGCAGTAGCACGCCAGCATGACCGCCTTGGTAGCGTTCTAATACCATTCTAATTTTTTGGATAGATTCGGGGTTGGTGCGACCATTGAGTGCGATTCGGATTGCGCGACAAAATTTTGCCTGTGCATCTTCAACAGTGAGAATATTTTTGATTTTATAGCGCAAGTCTTGGCGGTAGCTATCATAGTCCATTTCAGCTTCAATTATCACTACCTTGCCTGTTTCTATTTCAAATGACAATGCGGCAAGTTCTTCATCAAATAATCTAAGTTCAGTTTGTCCAGTGCGATCGTCTATTTGAAATATGGTCATATTGCCACCGCGTTTGGTTGGGCGGCTAAACGCGTTCATTATATAGCCTGCAAGCGTGACACTTCGCTTGTCGTATCGCAGTTTATTTTTTTGACCCTCATCATCGAGTAAGGTCGTGAGATCGCCCAGTTTTGAGAGCGTGATTTTCTCTAAGATGGTTTGATAATCATTGATTGGATGGCCGCTAATGAATAATCCGAGCGCATTTTTCTCTTTGTCTAATTTCTCTTTACTAGGCCATTCTGGGATATCAGCGCTTAGGCTGGGAGAGGCAACTGCAGCAATTATTTCATCACCAAACAGCCCTCCTTGACCTGAGTTTTCATCTTTATGATATTGGTCTGCCAGCTTTATGGCTTCGGGTAAGGCATCATAAATTGCACTACGCGAGGGGCCTAAATCATCTAATGCGCCACTATAGGTCATTGCCTCAAAAGATTTCTTGTTCAGAGTGCCTAGTGGCAGTCGTCGACATAGCTCAAAAATATCGGTAAAAGGACCATTGGTTTCGCGCTCGTTTACCACGGTGTTTATGACATGCTCACCCACGCCTTTAATAGCACCAAGTCCAAATAATATGCTGTTATCTCGGGCAACAAATTTATGAAAGCAGCGGTTTACATTTGGGGGAACTACGTCTATTTTTAAGGCGCGACATTCATCGATAAAAGTGACGACTTTGTCGGTTTTATCCATATCTGAGGACAAAACCGCTGCCATAAACTCAGCGGGATAATAGGCTTTGAGCCATGCTGTTTGATAGGCGAGAAGTGCGTAACCGGCGGAGTGAGATTTGTTAAAACCGTAACCTGCAAATTTTTCGATCGAGTCAAATACGAAAGTAGAAATCTCTTTGGGAATGTCGTTTTCCAAGGAGCCATCAACGAAAAGAGATTTTTGCTTCTCCATCTCTTCGACTTTTTTCTTTCCCATTGCTCGACGTAGTAAGTCAGCACCACCGAGAGAGAAGTTACCCATTGCCTGTGCTATCTGCATTACCTGTTCTTGGTAAACGATTACACCATAGGTCGGCTCTAAGATAGGCTTAAGCATCTCAGTTAAACTTTCGTGGAGATATTCTACTTTCGCTGCACCGTGCTTTCGGTTGATAAAATCATCGGTCATTCCCGAGTCTAATGGCCCCGGTCTGTACAGTGCTACCAATGCGATAATTTCTTCGAAATTCTCTGGCTTGAGGCGTGAAATTAATCGTTTCATGCCTGGGGATTCCAGCTGGAATACTGCAGTGGTCTGGGCTTTTTGCAATAATTGGAATGGCTTAGGATCGTCTAATGGTAGCAGAGTAATATCTAACGAATCTTCATTATTGCTAGCACGTCGTTGGTTTATCGCCTCAACTGCCCAGTCAATAATAGTCAAGGTTCGCAACCCTAAGAAGTCAAACTTAACCAGACCAGCGGCTTCCACATCATCTTTATCGTATTGGGTGATAACGCCTTGATCACCTTGATCGCAATATAGTGGCGAGAAATCCGTCAGCGCCGTGGGGGCAATAACTACCCCACCAGCATGTTTGCCCACATTTCTAGCGATGCCCTCAAGGCGTAGAGCCATGTCTATAAGCTGGCGGATATCATCTTCATCACGCTGGTAGCGGTCATGTAGCTCGTCCATGATATCGCCAAAGCTTCCATGTAGCTCCTCGTAGTCTTTAGCTAGCTTTTCAACAGTGCTGTCTTTGCCGAGCATAACTGTGTTGAGTTTAGTGCCGGGCTTGCTGGGAATCAGTTTAGCAACACGATCGACCGCACCGTAAGAGTAGCCCATAACGCGGCCAACATCTCGGACGACCGCTCTTGCCATCATGCTGCCGTGAGTAGCGATTTGTGAAACGCGATGTTTGCCATACTTTTGTGCGACATAACTGATTACGTTATCTCGCCTATCCATGCAAAAATCGATATCAAAATCTGGCATCGATACCCGCTCAGGGTTTAGGAATCGTTCAAAAAGCAAATCATAAGGTAGAGGGTCAAGGTCGGTGATTTTTAAGGCGTAAGCGACTAACGATCCCGCACCTGAGCCGCGTCCTGGGCCTACTGGAATATCCTGCTCTTTTGACCATTGGATAAAGTCGGCAACGATTAAGAAATAGCCGGGGAAGCCCATTTGAATAATCGTACCCAGTTCAAGGTTTAGTCGTTCGACATACTCTGGTTGTCGTTGCGCACGCTCATTGCTATCAGGATATAATTTCTCTAGTCTTTCAAGCAGCCCATCATGCGATAGTTTCCGTAGATAATCTGATTCGGTCATGCCCTCATAAGGCACATCAAATGCAGGTAGTACGGGCTTGTCTAGCTCAATAGTGACATTACAGCGCTTGGCAATCTCAACTGAGTTCTGCAATGCCTGAGGAATATCCACAAATAGCTCAGACATCTCTACTGCTGTTTTAAAATATTGCTCTTCGGTATAGGGCTTGGGTCGGGTAAGATTCCCCTCTGGGTTCAGCTGATAACCATTATTGACACAATATCTGACCTCGTGCGCATCGAAATCTTGCTTTTGAATAAAGCGGACATCGTTGGTAGCAACTAACGGTATTTGCAACTCTGCTGCCAGTTGTATAGCTGCACTGTTATAAGCTTTTTCATAGCTATGCCCTAAGCGTTGTAACTCCAGAAAGTAATAGCTACCAAAAATATTTTGCCATTTTCTGGCTCTTGCTGCTGCAGCTGGAATATTTTGCCGTATCAGGCAGTCACCAAGCAGTGTCTTTGGTCCTCCAGAGAGGACAAAGATTCCTTGGCTTTTTGCGGCAATCCAGTCAAACATCACCGCAACATAGTCGCCGTGGTGATTTTGCGTATAAGCCTGTGAGATCAGCTCGCTAATATGAATATAACCTTGATTATTTTCAGCTAAGAAAACCACTTTTTCTTTGTCTTCTGGGTTGTCGCTATATTGCACCCACAAGTCTGCACCAATAATGGGTTTTAAGGCCGATTGGTGGAAATTTCGATAGAGCTTGATGATAGAGAAAAAGTTGCTGACATCGGTAATGGCAGCTGCGGGATGGCTCTGTTTAGCACAGGCGCTAGCAAGGTCTTTAATGCGAACGATGCCATCCTCAAGTGAATATTCACTATGAATACGAAGATGGATAAAGCTTGGTGTACTAGTGGTAGATTCTGATGACATGATTTTTGCAGCGTAGTTATGGTTAAATCATAGCAGAAACTGGCCTAAAACTCCTCCTATGTTCTGCTAAAATTCCATATCGCTGAATCGCTTCTAAATGTGATCTGGTGGGATATCCCTTATGCTGGGCAAATCCGTATTGTGGGTGTAATTTATCTAGCTCGATAAGTTGTCGATCACGGTACTCTTTAGCCAGAATTGAAGCGGCGGATATTTCGGGATACAAAGCATCGCCTTTAACATAAGCACGACCAATGTCTTGCAAAGGTTTTGGTACTTTGTTACCGTCTATGCGAACCTCCGAAAAAAGCGCTCTGTTAGTGTTAAGTCCGTCAACGGCTCTTGTCATTGCTAGCAATGTGGCTTGCAGTATATTGATTTGATCGATCTCTGCAGCAGAAGCTTCTGCAATGCACCAATCTCTGGCTTTATCAAATATTTCCGCCTCAAGTGTTTGCCGGCGTTTGGCGCTGAGTTTTTTGGAGTCCGTTAATCCTGATATTCCATGCTCGTCGGGCAGAATAACAGCGGCGGCGACTACGCTTCCAATTAACGGGCCTCGACCAACTTCATCTACACCGACATAAATTGATTTAGAAACTATCGTGCTCATGTGCTTGAAACGTTATGTTTGCTAGAAATCAGGTTCAAAATTTCATTGGCAGCAGTGTCGCTACCTCCTAATTGCAGCTGTCGATGTATTTCTCTAAATTGTGCTTTCAGTGTTTCAGTATTATTGTTATCCGTTAATAGGTTAAGCGCAGCATTTGCTAAGTTAGTGTCGGTGCAGTCGGATTGAATAAATTCAGGTACTAACTGGCTTTGGTTGAGTAAATTGGGAAGCGCAATAAATTTGGATTTAACTAAGCGCTTGGCAATTGCATAAGTAAATGCACTAGTTTTATAGCCAACAACGATTGGGCATTGACAGAGCAGAGCTTCTAAGGTGGCGGTCCCTGAGGTGACAATCGCTATATCTGATGCTTGTAGAATATCACTGGATTCTGCTTCGGATATCTGCACATGCAAATCTGGAAAATTAGCGATGATGGAGGAGATGGTTGGCTTTAAAGACGCTTTGGCTACAGGAATGAGAAAACGACAAGGAATTTGTTTGGCTATTAATTTAGCGGTCTCTAAGTATAGTGCTAGGTGGCGCTCAACTTCGCTGATGCGAGAGCCAGGCAATAAAGCAACTACTTTCACAGAGGCGGATATTTCAAGCTTGTCTCGAACAGCAGTTTTCGAGAACTCAAGAGGAAGACTCTCTGCCATGGAATGCCCAACGCAAATATTCGCGACCTGATGCTGGTTGTAAAAAGCAGACTCAAAGGGAAAAAGTGTGATCATTAAATCAACTGCTGCTTTGATGCCATAAATTCTATTCTGACGCCATGCCCATACGCTGGGACTGACATAATGAACAATGGCTATTTCTGAACTGCGAGCTTTAATTACTTTGGCAATTCGCAGAGTGAAATCAGGTGAATCTATGCCAATATACACATCGGGTTGGCGTTGTAATACGGCAGTGACTGTTTGATTTTTACGCCGAATCAATTGTGGTAGAATTCGCACAGGCTCGATAATACCCATAACAGCGATATCATCCATTGGATATAAAGATTGAAGTCCTGAAGCAATCATTTCCTCACCCCCAACTCCCCAAAATTCAATATCAATATTAGATGCTTGGCACTTGGATTTGAGAGATTTCAGTAACGCACTGCCTAGTTTATCGCCAGAGACTTCACCTGCTACTACTGCGACGGAAATCTTGATCATTGTAGGTGGTGAATCGTTAAGTTAGAGCTACTCTTTTCCAGAGATCACTCCGTGATGGGTATTTTCTAGTGCTGACAGCATTAGCTTGACATGTTCATTATCACCCAGTATTTGCTGACATTTTTCTTTAGCAACGCTCAGCGGGTCGCCACTTCGATACAGTATTCTGTAAGCTTTCTTGATATCTGCTGTATCTTCAGATGAAAAGTTGTGCCTCTTTAGGCCTTCATTGTTTAGGCCACGGGCAATAGCAGGCGTGCCAGCGACCATCACATAGGGTGGGACATCTTTATTGATATGGCTAGCAAAGGCCGAAAAGGCATTCTTGCCAACCTTGCAAAATTGATAGATAAGCGTGAAGCCGCCGAGAATGACATTGTCACCGATATGAACATGACCAGCTAATGAGGCGTTGTTGGCCATCACAATATTATTTCCCAAAACACAATCATGGGCGATATGAACATAGGCCATTATCCAATTATCATTACCGAGTCGTGTTTCTCCGATGTCCTGTGTGGTGCCTCGATTAATGGTCACGAATTCACGAATGGTATTGCCGTCCCCAATATATAAAGGCGTTGGTTCGGCGTTATATTTTTTATCTTGCGGGCATTCGCCTATTGAAGAGAATTGAAAAAACTTATTATTTTTACCAATATAGCTCGGCCCCTGAATAACAACATGCGGACCTATATCGCAACCTTCGCCAATACTGACATCTGCACCAATAACAGTAAAAGCACCGATTTTAACATCATCAGCTATGGATGCAGAAGGGTCGATAATGGCTGTTGGGTGAATCATAAATATTTAGCTTATACTTCTTGGTTGACAGTGATTTTAGGGTAACAGGGTTATTTGGGCTGTTTAGCGCAAAGCAACTTAGCAGAGGCGACAACCTTACCATCCACCAATGCTTCGCAATCAAATTGACCAATGCCTCTTTTAATTTTGAGTAGTTTGATATCTAGAACCAATTTATCTCCGGGCACAACGGGTTGTTTAAAACGAGCTTTATCGACGCCTGCTAGAAATAACAATTCATCTTTTACACTTTCATTAGAAGCAAATATTAGCACCCCGCATGCTTGAGCAAATGCTTCGATAATCAGGACACCTGGCATGATTGGCTCATCTGGAAAATGACCTTGGAAGAAAGGCTCATTAATAGTGACGTTTTTATATGCCCTAATTTTTTCGTCGAGATGCATCTCTTCAACACGATCCACTAATAAAAATGGATAACGATGTGGAAGGTAATTTTTAATTTCTTGTATTTTCACAGGATTTAACCAAATATTTGTTATTTCTTAATAAGTTTTCGCAAAGTAGCGATTGTTTTATTCCAGTGCTTACGTTCCATCACTGGCATTCCAGAGGCATATTCACCTGATTCAGTTAAGCTTTGGTAGACCAGAGACATGCCGTTTATTTTTGTTTTGTCAGCTACTTTAATATGATCGCCAATGCAAGTGCCGCCACCGATTAAACAGAACTCGCCTATATCAGTACTGCCGGCTATACCTACGCAACCAGCAATAGCAGTACCAGAGCCTATTGTGACATTATGCGCAATATGGATCTGATTGTCTAAGATAACATTATCTGCGATGATTGTGCTATTGACAGCGCCACGGTCAATAGCTGTGTTTGCCCCTATTTCAACGTTATCGCCAATAATGACACTGCCAAGGTGCGGTATCCGTTCCCATTTTCCTTGCTGGTTGGTGAAACCAAAGCCTTCTGTACCAATCACTGCACCAGGATGAATCCAGCAATTTTTGCCCATTTGAACTCTATCACCAATATAGTTATTGCCTTGAATTCTACTATTGGAGCCGATTTTACAGCCACGTTCTAGTGTAACATTCGACCCTATATAAGCACCAGATTCTATCACAACATGATCTTGAACCACGCTGCCATAGCCAATATAGACATTGTCACCTATTGTTGCTGTGCCTGAGATATAAGTGGCGTTAATTTGTTGGTTGTTCGTATCACTTTCCCATGCACGAGTCGGAGAGAAAAGTGCTGCTAGCTTGGAAAAGCAGTATTGCGGATCAGGGTGGCAAAGTATCGTGGTACTTAGCGTTTTTATAGCTAACTCTTTAAGTTTAGGGGGGACAATAACAGCGGCGGCATCGCTAAGATTTGCCGCGTTAAGGTTCTTTAGGTTAATGGCGTAAGTCAGATGATTCTCTTCGGCAGAAGTGCTACCACATAGGCCAAGAATTTCTTGAGAAGCATTTATATTGTTGATAGGCTCTAGATCTAGTTTCTCTATAATCTCAGAGAGCAGGAGTGAGGTCATATCGGTGTCGTTTATTGGTTTATCTCAGCAAGGCGTCGTAGTATTAAAGGCGTAACATCTGCCTTTTCGCTGGCAGCAGCAACGGCGTCTTGGTTTAGAATTAGAGTGTACTTTTCATCTTGCTGAATACTTTTGATAACCTGCTGAATTAACGCTTGCAACGCTAAAAGCTCTTCATTACGGCGAGCATTGAAGTCATCACGAAAATCTTCTTCTAATCTTTTTAACTCTCGTTGTTCCTGTCGGATCTGACGCTCTAAGGCACTGCGATCAGTAGAGGAAGTGCCTATTTTGAGTTGGCTGACTTCATTTTCTAAGTCTCTTAACTTCTGTTTTTTTGCTTGTAGAGATTGATCGCGAGGTTTGAACTCTTGCTCAAGCTTTGTCCAAGCACTTTCTGCTTGTGGAGCTTTTTCTAGCAATAAGTTGGCATTGACATAGCCAATCTTAAATTGTGAAAAAGCCGTGCTGCTCAGCAATGAGCCGCTTATAAAAACCAGTGCGGTAAGGAAGTGAGCGCTGGCTTTTCTAAGTTGTAACCGTGAAAGCATTAATATGACAAGCCTATAGAAAACTGGAAGTTCTCTTCATCATCGCCTGCTTGCAAGTTAAAAGGCTTCGCATAGCTAAGCGCGATAATTCCAAAAGGAGAGAAGTATTGCAGACCCACACCGCCAGAATAGCGAATTTCTTTGCTATCAAAGTCATCTACATGAGTAAACACATTTCCTGCATCCACGAAAAATTCTGTTTTTAAGGAGTCATTATTAGGAGCGAGTATAAAGGGTGTCACTAAACCAATGCTAGCATTGGTCTCAAAAGAACCACCTTTGACTGTTCCTGTGTCAGAATATCTAGGGCCAAGTGAGCTAGATTTAAAGCCACGTACAGAGTCGATACCTCCCGAGTAATAGTTTTTAAAGAAAGGCAATGCCTCAGTATCACCATAACCATCACCATAGGCTATTTCGGCTCTGCCAGTTAATACGGCGCTCTCACCTAAGCTTAAATAGCTTTTGTGGTTTACAAAAGACTTGAAGTATTGGGTGTCACTACCTGGTGTGGCAACCTCTACTCCAACTCTGGTAATAGAGCCTTCGGTTGGGAATAAAGATCTGTCTCTCGTGTCTTTGGTGAAATTGGCATTTACTTTGTAGTTTATTATCTTGTTACCGTTTTTAGCAACTTCAGCATCTATCTCAGCTGGGGTTGCAGTGCCAGTGGTAATATCGTAATACTCTGCACCTAAGCCTACATATACCGTGTCATCTTCGTTAAGTGGAAAGCCATGAGTGACATTTAAGTTGGCTTGATCAATTAGGTAGCTAGATTGATTGATTTGTGAAGGGTCGGTTTCACTATAGCTTAAGCCAATCGACTGACTTACACCATTCTTGGTGAAGTATGGGTTGGTAGAGCTTACATTGACTGACTTTTCAGCAGAGGAATAACTGGCACCAACGTTTAAGTTTCTGCCTGTGCCTCGGAAGTTGCGTTGATTAATTTGAAAATTAAAAATCGCTCCGGCATCTTGACCATAGCCTAGGCCGCCTTTAATGGAGCTTGATAAGGTTTCTTCTACAGCAACGTTTAGGTCCACTTGATCATTTGATCCTTGCACCGGGGTTGGGTTGACTGCGATATCGCTGAAATAACCCAATCTGTTTAGACGACGCTGTGAACGCTTAATGTCGCGAGTTGAGAACCAGCCCCCTTCCGCTTGACGCATTTGGTTTCTTAAGACTTCATCTTCTGTTGTTGCATTACCAGCAAAATTAATGCGACGGATATAAACACGGTTACCAGCATCGATAATGATATTAAGGTCAACATGTTGCGAGGCTTCATTAAAAGAAGGTTTGACATCTAGTTGTGCCAGAGCATATCCGTCATCTCCTAAGCGATCTCCGATGTCACTTAATAGCTTGTTGACTTCGCGTTGGTCGTATCTGTCGTTTTGGTTGATTTCAACGAGTTTGACCAGCTCTGATTGTGCAACAGGGATTTTTCCTGAAAATGTAATTCGGTTAATTCGATACTGTTTGCCTTCTTTAACATCTATATCTATGGCTATAGAGTCTTTGTTTTTAGAAAGCTGAACATCGCGTATAGAAGCTTCTGCATTGATAAAGCCACGATTTCTGTAAAATTCGCGAATGTTTGCAACATCAGCTTCTAGTCCTTCAGAAGCATAAATGTCATTTTTGCTAAGCCAGCTTAGCATGCCTGTTTTTTTCTGCGTCATCTGCGCACGGAGCTTGCCATCAGAATAAGTCTTATTGCCATGAAAGTTAATGGCTTTAATTTTTCCTGTAATACCTTCATTTATTCTTATATCAATAGCACTACGGTTTCCAGCTAACGGTCGAGTAGAAATACTTGAACTAACGTTGTATTTACCTCTAGCGGCATAGCTCTCGGTTAATATAGTTTTTGCTTTCTGTATAGCTGCTGTTGAAAGCCTGACGCCTTCTTTAATACCACCATCGGCAAGCAGTTTGATTATTTCGTTAGATTTAATAACTCTGGCGCCAGTGATTTTGATCTCACCTACTGCGGAGGCTTCCACAACATTTACCAACACGCCATTACCGACACTTGAGACGCTGATGCGATCAAACAAACCACTGCTTCTGAGGGCATTTTCTATAGCCGGCAAATCTGCAGTACTAAATGTTTGACCTGGCTGGAGTGGCAAATAGTTTAGTGCTACTGCCGCGGGAATAGAGGTTAAACCTGTGAACTGGATATCTGATCTGGTGTAACTTTGTGCGTGCGCATACTGAAGAGATGCGATTAATGGCAATGCGATAGAAAGTTGTCGGATAAGCGTTGATTTAATCATAAAGTAAGTAACCAGTTAATCATTTTGTGTAATTACCGAAGCATTATCCTGTAAATTAGTCTTATACTCAAATCAAAATTACAGAATTTATAGGCTCTATTAAAGGAATCTGTGAATATCATTGCCAATTGCAAATAAAGATAAACTCAGAACCAGAACTAAACCGACTTTGTTATACCAGATAACCGAGCCGGGGCTAACAGGACTGCCTTTTATTTTTTCTAATGCAATTAGCACGAGATGTCCGCCATCTAACATCGGTATTGGCAAAATATTAAGCAACCCAAGTGATAAAGAAATAATGGCGAGAAAAATAATAAAAGTCTGAGCGCCTGACTGTAGCGACGCTCCAGCACCATCAGCAATGGTCAAAGGGCCGCCAATATTTTTAATAGAACTTTGCCCAGTAATCATTTGTTTGATGACTGTAAAAGTGACAGCGGTGAACTTCCACGTGTCGGCAAAGCCTTGTTGAAGCGCTGCAATAGGGTTTTTGCGCTCAATAAAAGTCAATGATTTGGCATATTCCGGATTCGCCATGGCATTGGTATCTAATTGCACGCCTAAAATTTTACGAGTGACATTCTTTTCGGTAATGCTTTTAGGGGTAATATTAAGGGTTAGTTTATTTCCGTCCCTGCTTACTGTTGCTGCAATAGCTATATTATCAGGAACATTATTTACAATCTCAGGTATCTGGTGCCAATACTCAATCGGTTGATTATTGAGGGTTAAGATTCTATCTCCTGACTGAATGCCTGCCAAAGCGGCAGGACTATCTGCGCTGATTTTATCGACAATAGGGAAAAAATTTGGACGCCAGAGCTGGATGCCGTATTTTTGAAAAGGGTCAGGATTTAAAGAGTCAATAGACTCTAGAATTATTGTCTGTGCGGTGTTGTTATTGTGTCCAGAGAGTGTTACTTGTTGGGTTTCTGTCGCTAAAGCAAGTGCTAGATCTGTTATTTTTTCAACAGGCTTTTCATTGACAGCGGTAACTTGGAATCCTTGGTGGTCGCCGCCTAGCACAGGTTTTTGAGCTGGACTCCCATACATATAGGCAGATGCAAAAAGTAGGATTGCCAATAAAAAATTTGCTAGAGGTCCAGCTGAAACAATTAGTGCGCGCTGCCAAGCAGGTTTATCCTGAAATGCTAGCCCCTGAGGAATCGACTCGGTGAATTCCTCGGCACCAGTTAGAACTTGCTCTGCTTTATTTGGCTCTTCTCCGGCTATTGGTCGCTCTGCCATCTGTACATAGCCGCCTAGTGGTATTGCGGCTATGGCGTACTCCGTGGCACCTAACTCGGTAACGTGCTTGCGACTTTTTTTGGTGACAAACGGCTTGCCAAAGCCCACAGAAAAGCGTTTAACATGGACGCCAAATAAACGCGCGAAATAAAAATGCCCCCATTCGTGAAATGTCACCAATATCGCGATTGTGAGAATAAAACCTAGGATTGAAAGAAGTATTGAAAACATCAATGTGTTGCCTGAGTCTGAGCTATGGTTTTAGTTTGCCGATTACTTGTTATTTGGATAGTCTTGCCGAAGTCCAGTTTCTGACTATTGTGTCCATGTGCATAATGGCATCAATGTCCTGAATGTCAGTTGTCTGAAATCCGAAAGCAGCACTTTTTGCCAAAGTTTTTTCAACAACTGCTGATATTTCAGGGAATGAAATTTGATTCTGTAAGAAGGCATCTACTGCAATCTCATTCGCTGCATTCAATACCAAAGGCGCCCAACCTCCGGTTTGCATGGCTTGCTTTGCAAGCTCGAAGCAGGGAAAGCGTTGATTGCAAATCGGAGCAAATTCTAATTTTCCAAAGTCCATAGGGGTGAGTTTTTGGGTTCCAGTGGTGAGTCTTTCAGGCCAGCTAAAAGCATAGGCGATTGGTATTCGCATATCTGGCGGGCCTAGCTGGGCAAGAAATGAGCCGTCAATATATTCCACAAAGCTGTGGACATAGCTTTGTGGGTGAATTACCGCGTCTATAGCCTGCGGGGCAATATCAAAGATATGTTGCGCCTCAATTAACTCCAGACCTTTGTTCATCATAGTGGCGGAGTCAATGGAGATCTTTTTGCCCATTTCCCAGTTTGGGTGCGCTATTGCTTGGGCGGGAGTAATATCTTTAAAATCTGCTAGCGGAAGGTCTCGGAACGGCCCGCCACTTGCTGTAAGCCATATTTTTTTTATTTGTGAGACTGGCGTTTGCGGCAGATGATTGGGCAGGCACTGGTAGATAGCATTGTGCTCACTATCAACCGGTAGAATTTTAGCGCCTGATTGAGCGCAAAGCTTTTTGACAGTCTCGCCTGCCATCACCAAGGCTTCTTTGTTAGCGAGGGCTAATCGTTTGCCTGCATTTGCGGCGCTAAAAACGCCCGGTAATCCTGCTGCTCCTGTGATGGCGGCAACCACTGTGTCAACTTCTGGTGCTTGAGTGGCAAGAATTATTGCTTCCTCGTAATCAGGGCAGATAGTTGGGATATTTTTTTGCGTCAATGCTTGTCGCAACTGATTATTGGCGGCGGGGTCAGCGAGTGCTGCGTATTGCGGTCGATGGTGCTGGCATATTTGCAGAACCTTCTGCCAGTTTTTCTGAGCAACAATGCTTTGGAGTATAAGGTGCGGATGTTGATCTATGATGCTTAGCGTGCTATCCCCAATAGAACCACTGCCCCCCAAAAGGGCGATATTTTGTATATCTGGCATAGCAATTAATGAATAAGTGTCAGCCAAGCGGCATAACAGGGCAGTACTGCGAGCAGGCTGTCAATTCGATCTAAGATGCCACCATGACCGGGTAGGATATTGCCGCTATCTTTAATGCCTGCTTGACGCTTTAGTTGGCTTTCGGTGAGATCGCCTACAACGCTAATAAAGACTAAGGTTAGGCCAGCTAGAATGGTAATGGGAAACAGTTTCAGCCAAATTGCTATGAGTAGGTAAATTAATGCAAATGCCAACGCTCCTGCGAGGCCTTCCATGCTTTTGCCGGGGCTTATTGAGGGCGCTAGTTTATGCTGACCAAATCGCTTGCCAGTGAAATAAGCGCCACTGTCCGCAATCCAAATTAATCCCATGAGATAGAGCAGCTTGCCTGGGCCAATGGTGGAGTGCAAGAAAGTAAGCGCGAGCCAAGCGATATATATTATGAATAAACCTGAAAGAGTGGTTGATAATGATGGAGAGACAAACTGTATTGATACTTTGCTGGCTAGTAGTAATAAAAACAGTAACCAAAAAGTGGCAGCGATAACAAAGATGGGCGGAACAATTAACTCGCCAATGCTAGAGAATATACTGAGGCAACCTAATCCGGTGAAAATCGCAATCATCAGTGCTGTAAGTGGATTGTTGAGGTGATTAAGTCGGCATAGCTCAAAAATTCCAATACTGAAAACGACCAAACTGGCAATGCCGAATGCTTGAGCTGACAGTGTAAATAGCGCTAAAAAGGTAGCAATAATCATTATCGCTGCTGTGATGGTTCGTTTGCTTAGTTCAGACATTGTTCGGTGGCTTCTTGGTTTGTTAGTTCGCTGCGGGTGAGTGCAGCTGTTCGCTAATCATGCCAAAACGGCGCTCTCTATGCTGGTACCAGTCAAGCGCTTGAGATAAGTGTTGGTGATTAAATTCTGGCCACAGTGTTTCAGTGAAATATAATTCGGCATAGGCGGTTTGCCAAAGCATAAAGTTACTAATGCGTAGCTCGCCGCCGGTGCGGATTAGCAAGTCTACATCTGGAGAGGGCAATGTCGCTAATTTTTCGGACAGGCTTTGCTCAGTAATTGGCGTGTTTTCTGCTTGCAGCTGTTGGGCTGCTTGGATGATGTCCCATTTACCACCATAATTTATCGCAAGATTGACGGTGATTTTAGGGCTTGTTGGCGCTAGTTTCTTGGCAGCTTCAATTTCTGTCAATACAAAATCTGGCAGCTGAGATAAATCGCCGACAACATTCAGGGCTGCGCCTAAATTCTGCTGTTTCTGACTTTCTTGTTTGAGGTATCTTGCCAATAATTTCATCAGTCCGTCTACTTCGTCTGCCGGACGTAACCAATTTTCACTGCTAAAGGCAAAAAGCGATAGATGAGTGATGCCGTGATCAATGCAAGATCGAATAGTACGATCTGCTGCTTTGCCTCCTTCTCTGTGGCCCATTAGTCGTGGTTGATTGCGTTTTTTTGCCCATCGACCATTGCCATCCATAATGATGGCAATGTGTTTGGGCAAAGAAGATGCGGTCACTGTAATTGGGTAATAGAAGTTATATTAAGATCAAGAAGAGATTAATGCAGGGTTATACCTGCATTAAATCTGCCTCTTTTTGCTTAAGAATCTCATCTACTTTGCCAATCTCTTGGTCGGTGAGCTTTTGGATTTGATCTTCTGCTTTTTTGACTTCATCTTCAGTGACTTCTTTATCTTTAAGAAGTTGTCTAATGCTGTTATTAGCGTCTCGACGAATATTACGGATAGCAATGCGAGTGTTTTCACCTTCAGCTTTGACTACCTTAACTAAGTCTCTGCGACGTTCTTCGGTTAGAGGTGGCATTGGTACTCTTATAACATTGCCGTTAGTTGCTGGGTTCAGTCCTAGGTTGGCCGCCATAATGGCTTTTTCTATATCGCCAATGAGCTGTTTTTCCCAAGGAGATACATTCAGTGTTCTGGCATCTTCAACAACCACTGACGCAACTTGGCTTAGCGGAACGTCTTGTCCGTAATAACTTACCTTTACTTGGTCTAATATGCCTGTGCTGGCTCGGCCTGTACGAACTTTGGTGAGCTCCTGGCCTAAGCTGGCAATTGATTTTTCCATACGCTCGCTAGCGTCTTTTTGTATGTTACTAATCATGTTTGTCTACCGTTAGTTAAATTATTGTTCTGCGAGTTTGCTGGGCTCATGACTCACGAGAGTGCCATGAGTATGTGTGCCTAAGATGACTGATTTTAATGCGCCTGACTCAAAAATATTCACCACACGAATCGGCATACTGTGTTCTTTACACATTACCATTGCTGTGGCGTCCATGACTTTGAGGTTCTGTACGATTGCATCATCATAATTCAAAAGTTCGTAACGCCTTGCGCTGCTATCTTTGACAGGGTCAGCGGTGTAAATGCCATCAACTTTGGTTGCTTTTATCATTATATCTGCACTGATCTCTATTGCTCTTAAGCTGGCAGCGGAGTCAGTGGTAAAGAAAGGGTTTCCAGTTCCTGCGGCAAAAATAGCCACGCGGCTTTTTTCTAAGTGGCGACTGGCACGGCGGCGAATAAAGTCTTCACAGACTTCAGGCATGCTGATTGCTGACATAACTCTTGCAGGAACCTCTTTTTGCTCAAGTGCGTCCTGCATTGCAAGGGCATTCATTATCGTTGCCAGCATTCCCATATGGTCAGCACTGGTGCGCTCCATACCTGCTTCTGCTAGTCCAGCACCGCGAAAAATATTACCACCACCGATAACAAGTCCAACTTCTACATTTAAAGCGACAATCTCTTTTAGTTCTTCGGCTATGCGAGCAATAACTGCGGGGTCAATGCCGTGTTGAAAGTCGCCCATTAGCGCTTCGCCACTTAGTTTAATCAAAATTCGATTGTATTGCGTTGTCACTGGAACCTCTTTGATTTATAGAACAGTGCTACAGACACTAATAATAGTGATTATAGCTTAACTTGTTAAAGTGCAGATATAAAAAAGGCATGTTTTCACATGCCTTTTTGCTAAAACGATTTTTTAGCTAGCTTTAACTTGTGCCATAACTTCTTCGGCAAAGTTTTCAACTTTCTTCTCAATGCCTTCGCCAAGAGCGAGTCTTGAGAACTGCGTTACAGTAGCATTTTTGCTCTTTAAAAGCTGCTCAACAGTTTGGTCTGGGTCTTTTACAAATGGCTGGCCAACTAAAGTGATTTCTTTTAAGAATTTCTTCATGCGACCGATAATCATCTTTTCAATGATTTCTGCTGGCTTGCCTTCAGACTCTGCCTGTGCAGTGAAGATCTCACGCTCTTTGTCTAAAAGTGTCTGATCAACTTGGCTTTCATCAATGCAATTAGGGTTAGTTGCTGCAATGTGCATAGCAACATCGCGACCTAGCTCTTCGTCACCACCATTCAGGGCAACCGCGACAGCAATACGACCGCCGTGAGAGTAAGTGTAAACATTATTGCCAGGAGCAACTAGCGCTTCAACGCGGCGGACATTGATGTTCTCGCCAATTTTCATAACCAGTGCGCGGCGCGTTTCTTCAAGAGGTTCTCCGTTTACTTCAGTTGCCATTAGTGCAGTAACATCAGTGATATTTTGCTCTGCTGCTGTGTTGGCTACAACGTTAGCGAAGTTCACGAAGTTATCATCTTTGCCAACAAAGTCAGTTTCGCAGTTGACTTCGACCAAATAAGCTGTGTCTCCAGCTGCATTGGTTTTCATAATCAAAGCGCCTTCTGCTGCAACACGGTCTGCTTTTTTGTCAGCTTTTGCTAAACCAGATTTGCGCAGTTCATCAATCGCTGCTTCGATATCACCATTGGTTTCTACTAAGGCTTTTTTACATTCCATCATGCCGAGGCCAGTTCTGTCGCGCAACTCTTTTACTAGTGATGCAGAAATACTCATTATTTGATTCCTTAAAATATTTTCAGATTTTGACGGGATGTCAGAAATTTTACTTGCTAAAATTCAATAATGCTTAGCAAGTAAATCTGACTCCGTAGAGTCAGATTGACATCATATAACGTGTCGCTTGGGGTTAAGCTTCAGGTGTAGCTTCCGGTTCTACTGCAGGAGCAGCTGTTTCCTGAGGAGCTTCTTCAGCGGCTTTCTTGGTTTTGGTTGTAGCAGCTAAGGCTTGACCATCAGCAATTGCAGCGGCAGCACCAAGGGTATAGAAACGGATAGCACGGATAGCATCATCATTGCCTGGTACAACGTAATCAATACCAGCTGGTGAGCTGTTTGTGTCAACAATTCCGATCACAGGAATGCCTAATGTGTTGGCCTCTTTGATTGCAATATTTTCATAATCAACGTCAATTACAAAAAGTGCATCTGGCAGGACTGGCATATCTTTAATACCGCCGATGCTTTTTTCTAATTTTGCTCTCTCGCGTTGTAGAGTGATGATTTCACGTTTACCGAATTTAGAAATGCTGCCATCAGTTTCCATGGAGACTAGTTCTTGGTAGCGACGAACTGAATTTTTAACAGTTTTGAAGTTAGTCATCATGCCACCTAACCAACGGTAGTTTACATAGGGCATGTTGCAGCTTAGTGCCGCGTCTTTGATGCTGTCACGCGCGGCACGTTTAGTGCCTACGAATAAGACTCGACCACCTTTTGAAGCCAACTGGCCTAAAAAGTTCATCGCTTCATTATACATAGGAAGAGAGTGCTCAAGATTGATAATATGGATTTTGCCACGCTCACCGAAAATGTATGGAGCCATCTGTGGGTTCCAGTAACGAGTTTGGTGACCAAAGTGTACGCCTGCTTCAAGCATTTGACGCATTGAAAATTCTGCCATTTTTTTTCCTTTATAAGGGGTTATTGCTATCATGTTTTGACGGCCGACCCTCCTGTGTAGTGAGAGCACCCCGGCGCATCGTAACGGACGAGTCCGCGAAACATGAATTGGATTTTTCCGCAGTGTCAGCTAAAAGAAAGTTGAATCTCTTCTAGGGTTTGTTGTCTGAGGGCGCGTTTTATACCATAACTTTACTAAAAGTGCTAGCAAAATCGGCGATAGAGATGAATATAACTTCGTGTTGGTGTTTGTTTGGGCGGGATAGAGGTCGGCGAATGAAAAATAATATGAGTTTATCAATTGTAAATAAGATAGTTGAATTTAATTGCCGGACTAATCGCGTATAATGTCGATTAGTATTATTGCTGGTGCTTGGTAAGTTTTGGAGCACTACTTAGATTAGAAAAAGGAATGGCATGGCTATCATCATAAAAACTGAAGAAGATATACAAAAAATGCGAATTGCTGGGCGATTGGCAGCAGATGTGTTGGATATGATAGGCCCATATGTACAGCCTGGCGTTACTACCGAAGAGCTAGATAAACTCTGCCATGATTATATTGTGGATGTTCAAAAAGCAATACCAGCGCCATTAAATTATGGCGGAGGCTACGGTCGTGACCCTTTTCCTAAGTCTGTGTGTACCTCTATTAATCATGTGGTTTGCCATGGTATTCCTGGACCTAAAAAGTTAAAAAAAGGTGATGCGGTAAATATTGATGTCACTGTCATAAAAGATGGCTATCACGGTGATACCAGTCGTATGTACTTTGTTGGCAAGCCAAGCCTTTTGTCAGAACGACTTGCTAGAGTGACTTATGAGTGCATGGCGATGGGTATTGAACAAGTCAAAGAAGGCGCTTATTTAGGTGATATTGGTGCGGTGATACAAAAACATGCAGAGAGTAATCGATTTTCTGTAGTCAGAGAGTTTTGTGGGCATGGCATTGGCAAAGTCTTTCACGAGGACCCACAGGTATTGCATTATGGCAAAGCAGGCACCGGCGTGCAGCTAAAAGCTGGAATGATTTTTACTATTGAACCAATGATCAACGCTGGTCGTGCTGGAACTAAATTGTTACAAGATGGTTGGACTGCGGTGACTCGTGATAAAAGCTTGTCTGCCCAATGGGAGCACACAGTTGTAGTAACTAAAACAGGTTACGAAGTATTGACAGCAGCAGAGAATGGTAATTTTGTTGGGTTAGATGGTTATGTAACTATCTAGGTCTCAGTGCCTTAAGTAAGCAGTGAGATAGTTTTGATGCTGGTCTGTAGATACTTTTAAGATTTAAAAAGATATAAAGGATGCATATGGTAGATGTTGAGATTGGCGCTGGGTCTCAGCAGCTCGTTTCCAAGCAGTGGCAGAAACTGAATGCAGTGTTTGAGAATCAAGGGCAGGCATGTGATTGCAGAAATGCCATTAAGTCAGCCCAGCAAGCGCTATTGGATATCTTGATCGAGGGCACTTGCGTTTATGAAGTATTAAAAACCCATACCGCGATGGTAGATGCGGTGCTTAAGCATTTTTGGCGGCAGGCCATGGGCGACTATGCAGCAAAGCTCTCACTTATTCCTATCGGTGGCTACGGTCGTAGCGAATTATATCCCGGTTCTGATTTAGATATTATGATTTTAGGCTCTGCTGTATCTATAAAGCAGGCAGAGTCTGAGCTGACAGAGTTCCTCTCCCATCTCTGGGATTTGGGTTTCTCCTTAGGGCATTCCGTGCAAAGCTTTTCCTCGCTCTATCATTTGATGAATACAGAGCTGGATAGCTATACCGCTGCTTTGGAAGGGCGATATTTAACGGGTAAAAAATCGCATGTTCAGCGCATGCTGCGCTTAGTTGATCAGCCTAAGCTTTGGTCTTCGGTGGATTTTTTTGAAGGCAAGAAGCTAGAAATTAAAAAGCGATATGAAAAAGCACGTGGCACGGGCTATAACCTTGAACCGAATATTAAGGATGGTTCTGGCGGCTTACGTGATATTCATATGCTCAGATGGATTGGTAATAAACTCTATGGTCAAGGCGGCTTTAAAACCTTGGTTGATGAAGGTGCGCTTACCTTTGAAGAGCGGGAATTGATACAAAACTGTGAGAAAGAGCTGAGCAAAATTCGCTTTGCTTTACATATGGTCGCCAATCGACCAGAGAATCGATTGCTGTTTGAACATCAAAAAAATCTTGCAGATTTATTGGGATATGATGCCACTAAGCAAAAGCTTGCGGTTGAAGTCTTTATGCAGCACTATTTTCAGAATATTTGGGAAGTGCGATGCGTTATTGAAATGGCGCTGCAACATTATGAAGAAGTGATTAATCCACAAGTTTATGGTGCGCCTGAGCTAATCAATGCGAGGTTTCAGTCCAGAGGGCTGTTTATTGAGGCGCGTAATCAACAGGTATTTCGTCAAGATTTACATGCTATATTTGAGCTGTTTTTGTTATTGCAGAAAGATGAGCGCCTAATCGGCGTGCGCTCGAATACTGTTAGATTGTTGCGTGAAGCTGCGGAGCAGATAGACCAGGATTTCATTCAAAGCCCCCGTGCGGCTGAGCTATTTATTGAAATATTAAGTCAACCGACACGAATCACTCGCGCCATTCGGCGGATGCATCGCTACGGTATTTTGGCAAAGTACATCCCAGAGTTCGCACCGTTGGTAGGTCAGATGCAGTTTGATATGTTCCATGTCTATACCGTGGATCAGCATACTATTTTTGTTGTCAGAAATTTGCGTCGCCTTATGGATCTACGCTTCGCCCATGAGCTGCCTTTTGTCAGTAAAATAATGCGAGGTATAGAGCATGAATGGTTGATTATTATCGCGGGACTATTCCATGATATCGGCAAAGGAAAGGGAGGAGACCATAGCATTATTGGTGCGGAATACGTTCGTGCGTTTGGGATTCGGTTGGGCTTGAGTAGCTACCAAGTGGAGTTCATTAGTTGGTTGGTTGCCTCTCATCTGCTGATGTCGATGACAGCGCAGAAAAAAGATATCGATGACCCCAGAGTGATTGCGGAGTTTGCCGAAACAGTCGAGACCAAAGAGCGCTTAGACTATTTGTATTTGCTGACCGTTGCGGATATTCGTGGTACCAATCCCGAGTTATGGAATGGCTGGAAAGAGGCACTGCTAGAGAGATTGTATCGTCATACAGTAGAAGCATTGCGGCGCCCTTCTGTGATAACTATTCAGAAAAAAGCCATGCAGGTGCAGGAGGAAGCAAAACAGCTATTGCAGCAGAAATATGAATATAGCGAGCAAGAAATTAGTAACCTCTGGCAGCGATTTGATAATGATTATTTCTGCCGTTTTTCGGCCAGTGAAATAGCATGGCATAGTGCGGCCATATTAGAAAAAACAGATCGTGATCAAACCGTTGTGTTGTCTCGTTATGATGCTAAAAGAGGTGGCAATGAGATAATGATATATGCGTTTGACAAGCCTCGTTTATTCGCAGCAATAGCAACGGTTTTAGCAAAAATGCAGCTAAATATTTACGATGCCAGAGTCACCAGTAGCTATCATCGTTTGGTGAATGGGATTGAGCAGAACTATGCCCTAAATAGCTACACGGTGTTGGGCAGTGATGATGAGGTGATTGTTGATGAGTCATATCTAAAACAGATTACAGATGAAGTTTATGCTGCCGTCAATGCACTAGAAGATATAAGAATAGGTGGTTTTAAATCAGTGCATCGTTCCATTCGCATTATGGATAAATCGCTGCGTTTGGTCTTTGATATTGATAAAAATACCTCACTGACAACGTTGGATTTAAAAGCGCCAGACACCCCAGGGCTTTTGGCTATGGTAGGCTTGGCATTTACCAAGCATCAAGTGCAAATACATAATGCGAGAATATCAACGCTTGGGGATAAAGCACAGGATATTTTTTGGATAAGTGATATGGGCAATGCACCATTAACCGAAACAGCACAGATAGCTTTACAGCAACAGATTATCGAAGAGTTATCAGAGCTGTATGGTTGGGATGTCAATGCGGAGGATAATGAGCTGTCAATCATTGATGTGACCAATTAGGCTAAAGTTTAGCGCATAAATAAATTTGCTGAATACCAATACATGGAAGATTGGCATTTATTTCTCATGTGATGGTGGCCAAGGTCGGTGGCTATCGCTATTAATCCATTCATGAATCCAGTTGGGCATTGCAGGTTTCCAATCTGGCTTATCTAGCGCATCAAAAACTCTCTGTGTGGGAATAACCTTGCCCTGTTCGGTAATGCCTGTCCGCAGTAATACTGAGGAAGTGGCCTGTTCGCCTACCCACATGGATTGATAGATATAAATCCACTTCTCATCTATACCAGCGACTTGAGTCCGTATAATCACTTTATCAAACATGCGAACTCTGCGACGATACCGTACTGAGCTACCAGCAACGACCAGTCCCCATTTCTGCTCTCTGAGTACTTTTCCTAGACCTGCTCGAATAGAGAGATCGAAGCGCCCGAGATCGAATAAAGTTAAGATTCGGCCATTATTCATTTCCATAAAGATATCAAGGTCCCAGGGGCGACAATAAAAATGTGTCTCTGAATGCTGGTCAATATCAAGGCTAGCTTGCCTTTTGGACTTGATGATGGTGGTGAAAAGTCGAAACAGTGGGTACATATTATTTGGGTCGTGTGAGTGGAGTGGTGAGAGCATTTAGTATATTGCTGTATTGATAAAGCTCTGTTGATGAATGCAATTATATTGTGATTTTAATAAAAAAAGCAATCTTTACACTGGCCAGATAACGTAAAAAGAGGTTTAATCTGTTTGCTAAATTTCAAGATTATCAAGGCAATGATAAAGCGATGATATTTTTACTTGAGAAATGTAGGCAATAACAAAAGAACGATGCTAAATGATTTGTATTTAGTGATAAAGTTTGGCTAAAGATAGGTGTGAGATATGATTTTTGTAAATAGAGTTCAAGCACTATTCTGGTGCAATTTAATGCGTTGGTTGTAAAGCTGCTGTATTTAGCAAGATGATTCCGCAAACTAAATTTGATTATATTATTGTCGGAGGCGGCTCTGCTGGCTGCGTATTGGCAGCAAGGCTGTCTGAGAGCCCTGATGTTTCTGTCTGTCTGATAGAGGCTGGCGGTGAAGGCAAAAACCTATCGATACGAATGCCTGTTGGTATTGCGTGGACGATTTCGGGGTATCTCAAAAAGTATAATTGGGCCTTCGAGACGATTCCTCAAAAAGGGCTTAATGGTCGTAAAGGCTATCAGCCTAGAGGCAAGGGCTTAGGTGGCTCAAGTGCGATAAATGCGTCTTTATATGTTCGGGGTCATTACAGTGATTACGATCATTGGGCGACGTTAGGTTGTGATGGCTGGGCTTATAAAGATGTGCTGCCATACTTTACCAAGTCTGAAACAAACTCTGCTTTTGCTAACGATTTTCACGGTAATTCGGGAGAGTTGCAAGTTTGCGATCAAGTGGCACCCAATGCAGCATCCAGAGATTTTGTTCGTGCTGTTCAGGCGTGTGGGCATCCAGAGAGTGCTGATTTCAACGGTAGCAATCAACATGGTGCAGGTTTATATCAGCTAACTCAATTTTTTAAAGGTCGACGTCAAGGAGAGCGATGCAGTAGCGCGGCTGCTTTTTTACATCCGGTGATGGATAGGTCAAATCTCACTGTTATTACCAAAGCCAGAGTTACGAAAATTAATATCAGCGATGGCATAGCGACTGGTGTTGTTTATAAAAAGTCGAATCGCCTATTTGAAATCACCGCTGGCGATGAGGTGATTCTCTGTGCAGGAAGTTTACAGTCGCCACAGTTGTTAATGCTCTCCGGTATCGGTCCAGCTGAGGAGCTAGAGGAGCACGGTATTGTAGTACACAAAGATTTATCAGGGGTTGGTGAAAACCTCCAAGATCATGTTAATGTTAGTATTGGCTATCGCTCCAAAGCCAAAGGTTTGATAGGAATTGGTTTTCCTAGTGTGATATTGGCAGCTAAAGGACTACTTGATTGGATTCGAGTTGGTAAAGTTGGTGCATTAAGCACGCCATTTTCCGAAGCTGGTGCATTTCTGAAAAGTGATCCAGCAATGAGTCGGCCAGATTGGCAGCTGCATTTTACGATATGCATGGAAGAAGACCACGGCAGGCGTTTGCCACTAGGGTACGGATACTCATTTTATATTGGCATACTGCGACCTCATTCCGTGGGTAAGGTTTCTCTAAGCAGCGCTCATCCATGTGAACCTCCCGTTATTGACCCTAAGTTTCTAGAGGACGAGCGAGACTTGGATTTACTAGTGAAAGCCTGTAAGCACGTTGTGGAAAAAATTAATCAAGCGGCACCATTGGCAAAGCATGGAGGTAAGCCTTTGCGAATAGCCGATATTAAAACAGATGAGCAATGGCGAGAATACATAACCAATAGAGCGGATACTTTGTATCACCCCGTAGGCACTTGTAAAATGGGTATAGATACTATGGCAGTGGTAGATCCGCAGTTGAGAGTCTATGGCATCAAGGGGCTTAGAGTGGCAGATGCTTCTATAATGCCAAAGATAATCGGCGGTAATACTAATGCCACTACAATTATGATTGGTGAAAAAGCTGCTGATATGATTTTGGCAGCTCGGTTGGAATAGTTTAATTTGGGACTGATTTAGGTATGTGAGTATATAATTAGGCTCATATGAGTTGTCGTGGAGATAAGATAGCCTAATTGTCTTGTCTATTTTTTATAATGAGATTTGGAGATGAAAATGAGAATACAACAAATAATAAAACTGGGATTGTTGACTGTAAGCTTTTTAGGAAGCGCGGCAATGGCACAGATAAATGGCGTTTGGGAAACTGAAAAATCCGATAATGGCGGTTATTTGCATGTGCAGATTGATAACTGCGGCGATAAAACATGCGGCACTATTTACAAAGCTTTCCGTGACGGCAATGAGAATACCAGTTATGAGCACCTCGGCAAGCAGCTGATATGGGGAATGCAACCAGCTGGCGAAAATCTCTGGAAAAAAGGTTCAATTTGGGCGCCAGATAAAGACAAGACCTATAAGTCTAAAATGCTATTATCAGGGAGTCGCCTAAAAGTATCAGGCTGTGTTTTAGGCGGACTAATCTGTCGCGCACAAACATGGAAGCGGGTTCAATAACCAACTAAAAAAAATCCAACAAAGTCTGCAGATAAATGCAGACTTTGCAATGTAATTTAAAGAGGGCTTTGATATCAAAGCCCTCTTTTTTGCAAAATCACATGTCTAATTTTGACAATGAAAAACCTAAACAGCTCAACAAGTCTCAAACTTCTGAGCAAGTCAGTATGTGATTTGTTTGGTAGACTTGCTGTTATCAAGCATAATTGCGACTCATTGAACAGCAGACAGATGTAGGAGACAGATATGACCGTAGAAGTTGGCAAGCCAATACCTGATTTTTCAGCGCCTTTAACAGGTGATAAGACCTTTCATCTCAAAGACTTTATAGGCGAAAATCTAGTTATCTATTTCTATCCCAGAGATAGCACCCCTGGTTGCACACAGGAAGGGTTAGATTTCCAAGCGCTATTGGATGAGTTTGCAAAGCACAACACCATGGTGTTTGGTCTGTCTCGGGATACCTTGCGTAAGCATGAAAACTTCCGTGAGAAACAAGGTTACACGTTTGATTTAATAAGCGATACCTCAGAAGAAGTCTGCAATATTTTTGATGTGATTCGCGATAAAAAAATGTACGGTAAAGATGTTAGAGGCATAGAGCGCAGTACTTTTTTAATCGATAAAGATGGTAAGTTAGTTATGGAGTGGCGCAAACTAAAGATAGCAGGCCATGCGCAAGCAGTACTAGAAGCCGTACAAGCATTAGACTCTACTAACTAACATAGCTGATAGAATTGCGGTAGGAAATGAAGGGGATAAGCCGAAATGTTGCCATTTGATAAGCTGGGGGAGTTTTTCCTTGGCAATGAAACCACAGAAACCAAAGCACCGGTATTGCTGAGCGCAAAAGACCTGACCACACATGCATTTATTGTTGGCATGACGGGCAGCGGTAAAACCGGTTTGGCGGTGGATTTGCTGGAAGAAGCGTTGCTGGACGATATTCCTGTGATTGCGATTGACCCCAAAGGCGATTTAGCAAATCTTGCGCTCCAATTTGGAGATTTAAATGCTCCCGAGGCAAAACCTTGGTTGGAGCTAGGTGGTAAGAGTGGTGATGAGCAGCGTCAACATTGGCAGAAAATTCGGGGCTATTCTGGCATAGAATCAGACCGCATAGAGCACCTGCGAGATAAGCTGGTGTTCAGAGTTTTCACCCCTGGGCAAGCGGATGGATTTCCAGTGAATACTCTACCACTGGATGCAGCGAGCTATAAAGATTTTTCAGACAGTGCAAGGGATGAAAAAGCCAATGCCCTAAGTGTCGCCTTGCTAACCAGAATAGGAGAATATAAAGACAACCAAGTCAGTCCAGCGCAGGTGTATTTAGCCAAGATTTTTCTATGGCATTGGCAAAACCAACAGCCTTTAGATTTAGCAACACTACTGGGAGCTGTGCAAAAACCACCGTTTGATATGATTGGTCTATTGGACGTAGAGATATTTTTCCCTGCCAAAGATCGCCACGCCTTGATGCTCAAGCTTAACGGTCTCATTGCCTCACCCGGATTTGAAGATTGGCTATCAGGCCCAGCCTTGGATGTCGGTACACTATATCAGTTGGGTGGTGCTAAAGTACCAGTGACTATATTCTCCATTGCACATCTAAGTGAAGAAGATAGGCAGTTTTTTGTCAGTCTGTTGCTGGCGGAAATCATAGCTTGGATGCGTAGCCAAAACGGTTCAGATGCCCTGCGTGCAGTGCTGTATATGGATGAGATTTTTGGCTTTATACCGCCCATTGCAAATCCGCCAAGCAAGACCTTATTTTTAACCCTATTAAAACAAGCCCGTGCCTATGGCTTGGGGTTGGCATTGGCAACACAAAACCCAGTAGATTTAGATTACAAAGGGCTATCCAATATTGGTACATGGATGATCGGACGGCTGCAAACCAAGCGTGACAGAGAAAGATTGCTAGACGGCTTGCAGCAGTTACGAGGTGACGCTGAAGATGTTGAGAAGCTGATAAGTGAGTTGAAAAAAAGAGAGTTCTTGCTGAACTCGGTTCATAACAGTGCGCAACCAAGATTTTACACTCGCTGTACCCAAAGTTTATTAGTTGGGCCGCTATCTGTGGCGCAACTCAAGAAATTGCCTAATTTAGTTATTGATCAAGATGTTAAAAATACACAGTCACTCGCAAACACCGACGGTGATGATGCTATCGTAGAACAGGAAGCGTTAGTTGCTGGGCAATCAAGCATTCCCCCCGCAGTGAATCCGCGAATAGAAATGCGCTATCAGAGCATAGCGCTTGCGGGCGTGTATCAGCCTGTACTAACTGTCTTTGCAGATATTTTTTACGAGCATAAAGAGAGTGGTTTGCAAGAGTACCAAACTCGTACCCTAACGGTGCCTTGTAATGAAGCCGGTAATGTCGACTGGGCTGCAGCTGAGTTATCAGATGTAGATGACTCAGTAGATTGGCAAACCAGTCCGCAGGCGAATATTGGCTTTGCTAAACTGCCCAAGCTATTGCAGCAGCTCACTCCCTATACTCGCTCAAAGACTGTTATACGAAAAGTGATTCAGCCAAAATCAGCTGTTGATATACTGTGCTATGAACCTCTGGAATTGTTTGCTCAACAAGGTGAATCAGAGGCAACTTTTCGGGCGAGAGTGGCGCTGGCGATAAAAGAAAACAGAGACGTGCTTAAAGAAGCATTGCGTGCCGAAACAGACCAACAACTATCGAAACTTAATGACAAAATGTCAGTGCTAATGAACCGTTTGGAGCGTGAAAAATCGGAGTCAATGTCTGCAAAGCTGACATCTTGGGTCAAAGTTGGCTCAGCGCTGCTATCTGCTTTTGTTAGCACTAAAACCATCAGTGCCACCAATGCCAGTAGAGCCAGCAGCTCTATTAATGCAGTGACAAGGGCAAGGAAGCAAGCCCGAGACGTAAAACTAGTGGCAGAGGATATCGCTGAGCTTGAACAAGAAATAGACCTTATCGAGCAGAGTCTAGCAGAGAGAATCCAGCAGCTAGAGGTAGATCAACCGGATCTGCAAAGCATTGCTTTGCAATCGATGCCAGTACAGCCCAAACTTACGGATATCAATGTGGCTAAATGCTTCTTAGGCTGGGTTTGATTTGATAGTTCTGTTATCTCGGAAGTTGTAGCTTGTAATATTCCATAGGCCAGCCCTCGCAACAATAGTTGTTCGAGTACAGGGAAGTTACCGACCATAAAACCATTGTTAATTGATATTAATAAAATGTTAGAAAAAATGGTACCATTTGTTAGACTGGAATTGTTACAGGTCAATAATAGGATTATCAGTGGAATTATCTGGGTTATTTTCTGGAATCATTTCATCTCAAG
>CAKMZF010000012.1 GCA_929200405.1 uncultured Gammaproteobacteria bacterium
CCGAAATTCAACTACTCACCAATAAAAACTGACTATTGTACTGGGGCAAATTGCTTGTTTTCCTTGAAAGCCCTTATAAACAAAAAGAGTCCTCATAGGAGGACTCTTTGATTGCTACAATCACTATTCTACTTGACTAGAGTTTATACCAGCATCCCTCTAATCATATAGAAAATACCTGCGGCTAAAATAGCCGCCGCTGGAACGGTAATTAGCCATGCTGTAATGATTTTCTTTATCATGCCACGTCGGACATACAATGTTTTCTGGTCTTTCTTTAACGCTCTCTTTACTTCAGCTAGAATGTTCTGCTCCTTATCAATAAGTTCATATAGCTTAGCAATACGCTGATGGTCGGACTTGCTTAAATTTTTCTTCTTCTTTTTCTTGAACTTTTTCAACTCACTTTGAAGGCTTTTAAGAGTAGATTTTTCATCTTTAATTTCAGCCTTACCTTGCTCGAGATCTTCCTCTAGCGAATTATTGACTTCGAGCCACTCACGCAGAAAGCCAACGCCAAAGATACCACCGATGGCAATATGAGTAGAACTAACCGGCAGTCCAAGCTGGCTGGCGATAATTACCGTAATTGCCGCCGCCATCGCGATAGAAAAAGCCCGCATTTGATCTAATTCGGTAATCTCTCCTCCAACGGTTCTAATCAACCTAGGGCCATATAACGCTAATCCGATAGCGATACCAAATGCCCCAACTGCCATCACCCAAATTGGTATGCTAGCTTTACTATGGATCCCCCCACTAAAGACTGCATCGTTAATTGCCGCTAACGGCCCAATTGCGTTTGCGACATCATTAGCGCCATGCGCAAAACTCAGCAGCGCTGCTGCAAAGATTAGTGGTATGGTAAATAGCAGATTCACACTATCACGGTTATTTTCCAACTTGGAAACTCTGCCTTTTAATGAACGCCTTACTAGCAGGAAGGTGATGATAGCCACGATAAAACCGAGAGATAATGCTGTTAAAAAGGTTGGCTTCTTGGCTGCCTCTATAGTGATGGGTGAGATTAATGAGATCATGGCTAATAAATCTGGCCAAACTTTCTTTAACCCTTTAAGCACCAGGTATGTCGTGAATGCCCATGCCATGATGCTTACAAATACTGGCACCCACGTATAAGATGCGCTGACTTTATCCTGTTGATATGTAATACTCTTTTTGATTGCAAATAAAAATGCTGCCGCGATTACACCACCGATAACTGGCGATATCACCCATGAGCTGGCAATTTTTGCCATGGTTTCCCAGTCAACTATGCCAAACCCAGCTGCTGCAATGCCTGCCCCCATAACGCCACCTACAATCGAATGCGTGGTGGAAACTGGCGCTTTCGCTATTGTCGCCACATTCAGCCACAAGGCCGCAGCCAACAATGCTGCCATCATTGCCCACAGAAAGTTTTGAGTGTTGTCTTCAAAGGCATTGATGTCAATGATGCCTTTTTTAATGGTAGAAACCACATCCCCACCGGCAATAAAGGCACCACTGGCTTCAAATATCACCGCGATAATAATAGCTCCGGTCATGGTCAATGCATTTGAGCCAACAGCCGGCCCAACATTATTAGCAACATCATTCGCACCAATATTCATCGCCATATAACCGCCAAACACTGCCGCCAATGCTAAGAACCAACTATTAGAGATATGAGAGGTTGATAAACTAAAAATAAGGATGCCGATCAGAAAGAGTACCGCGATGGAGACTCTGCCAATATCTGGGTGACTTTTCATTGAGTATAATCCTTTGGTTATGTAGTAATAATTATCCGTGCCTTTTTTGTCTCGCGAGATTTTACAGCAAAAAAAACAAATTTCATCATTCAAACCGCGAATTTAATTTACTTAGGTAAGCCCCACCAAGAGGCAAGGTTACGGAGTAATATCTAATGCTCTTTTTCTCAATTTTCAAGTTGAGATATCGCTGATAAGTTACGGTTTACCAGAAACTGCTATCATCGCTTTGAACGAACTGACAAAGCACAGAATTGTAATGAAAAATATAAACTTTGCAGCCTTAGGGGCTTTATTTATTCTAGCAGGTTGTGAAAACCAACAATCAGCAACACAGTCGCTACTTGAAGCTCAGATAGAGGAAGCTCACACCTCTTCTTCATCAACCAATTCGTCAACTCGAACAATGGCAGTCACTGTAGAGCCCCAACGAGCCAATTGTTTCGGCGTTGCCCCAATGCGCTGCTTAATCGTCAATAACGAGCTATTTTATGAAGACATTCAAGGGTTTGATTTTGTCACAGGCAATAGATATCAACTATTGATTGAGCGCCAGCAAGCTTATACTAAGGAAAACACACCCGCAGATACCAGTTTATATCAGTACAAATTAATTAAAGTCCTTAGCAGAGTACCAGTCAATAAATAGCCACGTCAACTCATTATCGGCAAGTCCCCCACCCCGAGGACTGGAGGTGAAAGTGATCTTTATGAGCTGCATTATAGTCTGGCCCTAATACCGTAACGAACCATTGACAGGCGCTATCTCGAACAGCATGCAAAAAACGGGCAATGGCTTTTGACTCAGCAGCACCAGCATTATCTTGCCAGTGCTGACTTAATTCAATTTTACGACCATCTGTTAATCTAAACCCTGCAACATCCAATGCCTTAGCCTGAGCATGCAAACTCATGCGCTGACTGCCAGCAATAGTACGACAATTATAGCTGCCTTGCGTTCGGATATGGCTCACTGACTGTCCTAGAAACTCTTGGGCGGCTGGCTGTATGCCATGCTCCACCCACATAGCAGCCCGTAAAGCCACCTCGCAGCGAGTATCGATTTTCCCAATATCAACCAAGCCAAGCTTATCCACAACTACCCTATTTCGAATATGACAACGCTCCGAATATTCTTTATCTACCGCTGGCCGAAAGCTAACATAACCTCTCAACGCGTTCTGACATTGCTGCTTGTTAAGCATCGCTGATTTTACTTTAAAAGAGGTAAAGGGACCCAGTTTATCAGTCACTGATAATGGCGATAATGGATGCCAGCCTCCCACTAAAGGACTATAAGGTGACACAACATAGCCAATACTGAGTGATAACAGACACAGAAATAGCAGTAGCCAGCGCCATTTCTTAGATCTAGCAATTTTTACTGATTTCTCTATCAAAACGGAATCTTCGGAAATTTGTTGTTCTAAATCTGATTTTGTTTGTCGCAAAACTTACCTTTAAAATACGAGCAAAAACACCAACGCATAGTAGCAACATTAACGCACCACAAACTTAATCAAATTTTTCCGACTTCATTTTTATTGACTGTTAGTGATTGATTGTTGATAAATATAATTTGCAATCATCAGGTCTAAATGCGCACCTCCACCATTTTTAAACAGGGTAATATCTTTATCATCAGTTCTCACTTGTAGACCCTGACAAAGCTGATAAAGGTCGGCCAATACATTATCAGCGCTAATCACTCCATTCGCGATAGGAATCATCAACTCCCCTATCTCTGCGATCGTAGTATCTCTACTGTCCACACATAGCTTACTTTTGAGCAGCAATGCATCATCCGCTTCTCGCATTTCCGGATTAAAAGCACCAATCAAATCAATATGCGTCCCCTCTGCGACCCATTCCCCTTGAATAACGGGGGTTTTAGAAGTCGTTGCAGTGGAGACAATGTCAGCCTGCCTTACTGCCGCTTCTAATGATTGTTCGGCTTTCACAGCAATATCAACGCTCTGATATCGCTTCGCTAATTGCAGAGCATTGTCAAAGTTACGACTGCATATCAAAATTTTATCCATTCCTGGAAAAGAGTTTGCCAATGCCAAATAAGCCTCCACTAAGGATGCAGCCAACACACCACTACCAACCACTACTACCGTCTTGCTGTCATGCCTAGCCAAAAGCTGCACACCAAGCATAGAGTCTGCCGCAGTCTTCCATTTGGTGATTAACACACCGTCAATAATCGACTTCACATGACCATCATCGTCATCGAATAGCAAAAACTCACCTTGTACCGTTGGTACTACTGGCTGTAAATTTTTATTCTCTGGGAATATTGTCATGCTTTTCACCCCAAGCCCTAGCCCTCTAATCGCTGCTGCACGATTCAGTGATATGCCTTTCACAGTTTTTAGCTGCATATCCCTCACAATGGCTTCTGCTAATAAATGCCCTTGTCGAATCGCGTCCACTGCTGATGACCAATTTAATTCAGAAGAAATATCGGAGGTAATAATATGCATAATGTCTCATCAAGCTTATAGTAAAATTTACTGTGTAATAACTGTAGCATACCTTAGCAACAGATAATCTCCATAAAAAAGGGCAGCTTTCGCCACCCTATTGTTATGTATAACACCGCTTGTTTAGTAGCGATAATGTTCAGGCTTATATGGCCCCGCTACCGGTACATTGATATAATCTGCCTGATCTTGATTAAGCACTGTCAACTCTACGCCTAATTTTTCTAGGTGTAGTCTGGCCACTTTTTCATCCAACTGCTTAGGCAAGACATACACTGCATTATTATAGTTCTCACTATGATTCCATAGTTCCATCTGCGCTAAGACCTGGTTGGTAAATGACGCCGACATTACAAAACTTGGATGCCCTGTTGCACAAGATAGATTCACCAAACGACCTTCCGCCAACAAGGTAATCCGCTTTCCATCAGGAAATTCAATTTCATCAACCTGTGGTTTCACATTGTGCCACTTATAGTTGCGCAGCGCTGCAACTTGAATCTCTGAATCAAAATGACCGATATTGCACACGATAGCCCCTGCTTTCATCTCACGCATATGCTCAATGGTTATCACATCTTTATTGCCCGTCGTGGTCACAAAGATATCACCTTGACCAGCCGCTGTCTCCATGGAAACAACTTGATAACCTTCCATCGCCGCCTGCAGTGCACAAATTGGGTCTATCTCCGTAATCAGCACTCGCGCGCCTTGGGAACGCAAACTCATCGCCGAGCCTTTACCAACATCACCAAAACCAACAACCACAGCCACTTTGCCAGCAATCATTACATCAGTTGCCCTTCTAAGACCATCGCCTAGACTTTCTCGACAGCCATAGAGATTATCAAATTTTGATTTAGTCACAGAGTCATTCACATTAATCGCTGGGAATGGCAGGCGACCCGTTTTGGCTAGCTCATATAGACGATGAACACCTGTGGTGGTCTCTTCACTGACACCTTTTATACTATCCCGAATCTTCGCAAACCAGCCTGGGGACTGTTCTAAGCGACGGCGAATAGTATTAAATAGCACAACCTCTTCATCATTGCTTGGCTTATCTAACACACTCTCATCTTGCTCAGCTTCTGCCCCGATTAAGATATACATGGTCGCATCCCCACCGTCATCTAAGATCATATTACAAGGCGTGTCATCTCCCCATTGAAAGATTTTATCCACATAATCCCAGTAATCCTCAAGTGTCTCGCCTTTATAAGCAAACACTGGCACGCCTGTTTCAGCAATGGCAGCTGCGGCATGATCTTGGGTGGAGAATATATTGCAAGAAGCCCAACGCACCTCTGCCCCCAAAGCCGTCAACGTCTCAATCAATACGCCAGTTTGTATTGTCATATGCAGACTGCCTGTAATCCGTGCCCCTTTTAGCGGTTGGCTCTCACCAAACTCCTCTCGGAGTGCCATTAATCCCGGCATTTCCGCCTCGGCAATCGTTAATTCTTTTCGCCCCCAATCAGCCAATGTAATATCGCTGACGATGTAGTTTTCTGTAATATCCATGATTTTTCTCCGCTCTACTTCTAATCAAAACGAGCAATAGTTTTTAAATTAAGTCCTAAGCTTCTGCGCGTAGCAAATCCGCTTTGTCTGTTGCTTCCCAAGTGAAATCTGACAACTCACGCCCAAAATGCCCGTAGGCTGCTGTTTGCTGATAAATTGGTCGTTCCAGATTAAGCATTTGCAAAATCCCGTAAGGCCTTAAATCAAAATGCGCTTTAACCAATTCTACAATTCTTGTCTCTGGAACTTTCCCAGTACCAAAAGTGTTAACACTAATCGATGTTGGCTCTGCCACACCTATCGCATAAGACACTTGCACTTCACAGCGGTCAGCCAGGCCCGCTGCAACAATATTCTTAGCAACATATCTGCCAGCGTAGGCCGCTGAGCGATCTACTTTAGAGGGATCTTTACCAGAGAATGCACCGCCACCATGCCTTGCCATGCCACCATAAGTATCGACAATAATCTTACGCCCCGTCAAACCGCAATCTCCCACCGGCCCACCGATAATAAATTGTCCAGTTGGGTTAATGTGGTATTTAGTATCTGAATGCAGCCACTTTGCTGGCAACACAGATTTAATCACGTTCTCCATAATCGCTTCTTGCAAAGTTTCTTGGGAGATTTCCGGATTATGCTGCGTTGAAAGTACTACCGCATCAATAGCGACTATCTCACCTTGACTGTTATAACGGAAAGTTACTTGAGATTTAGCATCAGGACGTAACCAGTCCAGCTCCCCGCTCCTACGTAACTTCGCCTGTCGCTGCACTAGCTGGTGAGCATAGATAATAGGGGCTGGCATTAAAGCCTCTGTCTCATTGCTGGCATAACCAAACATAAGGCCTTGGTCACCAGCCCCTTGCTCTTCTGGGCGACTTCTATCCACACCCTGAGCAATATCTGGCGACTGCTTGCCAATGGCATTGATAACTGCGCAGGTATTACCATCAAAACCTAGGTCCGAATGATTGTAACCAATATCCACCACAACTTTGCGAATTAGTTCCTCTAAATCGACATAAGCTGAGGTAGTCAACTCACCAGCGAGGATTACCATGCCAGTTTTCACCATCGTTTCAACGGCAACACGTGCTTTGGGATCTTGCTTAAGAATTTCATCTAAAACCGCATCAGAGATTTGATCTGCCAGCTTATCTGGATGACCTTCGGATACCGACTCTGAGGTAAAAAGACTGGATGTAGGTGTCATGTCAAAACTCCTTGTACCTAATAATTTCTAGGAAAAAGGAGCGCCGTTAGAAGGATACAACGTATTGCCGTACAGTTTGAGCCTGGCAGAATATCAGCTAATGCCTCATTATTCCGTCGCAACGCTCCTCAAACTCAACGTGCCTAGTGAGAAACTGGGAGCAACTCAGCTTGGCAAATCCTATGAAGGCGGCTATTCTACTCAAAATTAATTTCATTTGCAAAGTAGATATGTCAGAACTTACCCACTTTACCCAACAGGGTCATGCCCATATGGTCGATGTAGCCGATAAAGTCATCACACATAGAATAGCCACCGCCAAAGGTAGTATAGAAATGCTTCCTGATACCCTCACTACCTTACAGCAGGGCAATAACAAAAAAGGCGATGTGCTTGGTATCGCTAGACTCGCTGGCATTATGGCGGCTAAGCAAACTGCCAACCTTATCCCGCTCTGTCACCCGCTCTCGCTGAATGCGGTTACCATAGAGTTTGATGTGAATGAAACCTCTAGCAAAATTGATTGCACCGCCACTGTTAAAACAGACGGTAAAACAGGGGTAGAGATGGAAGCACTAACCGCGGTTAATATCGCACTACTCACCATTTATGATATGTGCAAAGCAGTGGATAAAGGCATGGTAATGAAAAATATTCGCTTAGCCGCCAAATCTGGTGGAAAATCTGGCAATTGGTTACACCCAGATGAAACCAACCTCGCATGATAGATTTTGAACTGATACAGAAACAAAAACAATTGAATCGCTGCGTAGCCGAACTGTCAAAGGCTTCCTACCTCGCGATAGATACCGAGTTTCGTCGTGAACATAGCTATTTTGCCGAACTTGCTCTCATACAAATTGCCAGCGACACGGCAATTGCCTGCATAGATCCTTTGGCGGATTTAGATTTATCGGAGTTAAGCGACTTATTATCCAACGATATCCCAACTTATCTGCATGCAGGCTATCAGGATGCAGAAATCTGTATGCAAAGCCTGAACTGCCAGCTTGGCAACGTCTTAGATACTCAAATTGCAGCAGCCTTTTGCAATTACCAAGCACAGATAAGCTACCAGAATATCGTTGAAAACTGCTTGGGTATTCAATTAGATAAATCCGCATCTCGCTCTGATTGGATGCGCCGGCCGCTAACAGCACATCAGTTAAATTATGCCAAAGCCGATGTACTGCATTTAGGCGATGTGGCTGAAGTACTTAAACACCAGCTCAGCGAAAAGAATCATTTAAACTGGGCTTGGGAAGAGTCTGCACGACTTGTCCAAGAAGCCTGCACCCCACCCTCAGCCGAGGCCGCATGGGAGCGTATTAAAGTACGCAATGATGTAACAGCGGATGCTCAACGATATTTAATCGCCTTGCACCAATGGCGCGAACAACAAGCAATAGATCTAGACAAGCCTAGAAACTGGATCGCGCATGATAATACCCTGCTAGCGATCGCAACCAGCGATACGGTAATTACGGTTGATGAGATTGCAACTCTCTTACAGCAAGATCGCCGTGCCGACATTGCGTTAGCTGTACCTATTAAAGAAATCATGCAACATGTCAGCAGCTCTGCCAACCTAGACTCAGATAATAACTCAGCAAAGACATTACAATTAATTGACAGCAGCCCAAAGGAGACTTTATTGCTCAAATCAGTAATGAAGTACGTGCACTGGAAAGCCAATCAGCTAAATTTGCCAGCGAGTTTGTTGGCCTCAAAGAAAATGGTCACCGCGCTGGTAAGAGAGCAACCAACACCACTAGCTAGCGGTTGGCGCTTAGCTGTTATTGGGGAAACTTTACAAGCGATTATTGCAGACGAGAAGCAGCTTAGCTTTAGCAAAAATGGCGAACCTACATTAAGCTAAAAGTAATTCGGGCAGCTATATTGTAGAAGGCGCTGAGCATAGTGACCGGTATAGTTCTCCGCGCATTATTGTCATTATCTACGCCAATAATGCGGACTTAAAAGCACCAACAGGGTGAATATCTCTAAACGACCCAATATCATCTCAAAAGCACTAATCATCTTTGTCAGACCACCAATTCCCTCAAAATGACTGCCGATAGCACCTAATGCAGGCCCCGTATTATTTAACGAGGTCGCAGACAACGCGAAAGCCGTCGTAAAATCATGCTCTAAAATGAGATAAATTCCCATGAAAAACAACAAACTAATCAAATAAACTGCAAAAAAACCCCACACCGAACCCAGCAACGAGTCTGATAGAAATTTGCCATTAAGCAGCACCGGAAACTCACCTTGAGGATGAATTAAACGCTTTATTTCACGCCGTCCCTGCTTCGTTAATAATGCAATACGAACAACTTTAATTCCCCCTGATGAAGAGCCTTGGCAACCACCAATGCAGCCGATTAAGAACAAAAATACCGTTAAAAATATTGGCCATTCATTCAAATCCGCAGCAGTATAGCCAGTGCTAGTCATAAAAGAGACGACATGGAAAGTTGACTGAATTAGTGAGTCGAGAAAATTATAATCACCATCTAAGTACAAAAAGAAAGTCACTACAATGCTAAAATACAAAATATAACGCGCATAGGTCAGCGTTTCTTCATCCATCATATAGCGAATCGGTCTCCCTTTCATAATCGCTCCATAATGCAGAGCAAAACTAATTCCCCCCATAAACATAAAAAAAGTGATGACCATTTTAATTAGGTTAGAATCAAAATATCCAATGCTGGTATCGTAAGGCGAGAAACCACCGGTAGCTAGGGTTGTTAGGCTATGCATAAATGCCTCAAATGGCGTCATTCCAGCCCACCACAGCGCTAGAAAACACAAAAAAGTTAGCCCACAGTACACACTAAACAACACCTTAGCGGTATCAGAAATTCTCGGTGCAATTCTGGCTTCTTTAAACGGCCCGGGCGCTTCGGCTTTGTATATCTGCGCACCACCCACTCCCAATAGTGGCATGATAGCGACCGCCAGCACCACTATTCCTATCCCGCCCAACCATTGCAACCACTGCCGATAAAATAATAATGAAGTCGGAAAATGGTCTAATCCAGTAAACGCTGTTGCGCCAGTCGTTGTTAGGCCTGACACTGCTTCAAATACTGCATCCGTCCATATAAAGCTCACGGGAGAAAAATATTTGGCCAGCAGTAGTGGCAATGCCGCAAATAGCGACAGGCTCAACCAAATCGCCGCGACAATCATAAAACCATCACGAGAACGCAAGTTTTCAGTACTACCTTTTTGAGTGTTATAAAAAATGACTCCGCCACCGAATAGCAACAACAATGCAGAGATAGTAAAGCATAGCTGCAAACCATCATCAGCAATCACTGAAACAGCCAATGGCAGCAGCAATGTCAAACCAAATAGGCTTTGCAAAAAGCCGATAATCCGCCAGATGGCGTTGCGCCTAGCTTTGAGTCGTTCAGATCGACTGGCAATAATTTTTACCGCGTGATATTCCACATTTGCCTCTAGAAAAAGCCAGCACTGACTTGGAACAGTTTTTCAACATACGGAATATCTTTCTTTGAGACGATAAACAAAATCACATGATCATCTTCTTCAATTACCGTATCGCCATGCGCTATCAGCACTTTCTCATTCCTGACAATTGCGCCTATTTTCACAGTACTTGGCAGTCCTAATTCCTTAATACTCCTACCAACGACTTGTGAGGTTTTCTCATCACCATGAGCAACAGCTTCTATAGCCTCTCCCTCACCTCTGCGAATGGAGTGAACTTTAGCAACATCGCCACGTCTGATCTGCGACAAAATACTACCGATAGTCGCCTGCTGAGGCGATATGACTAAATCAATGGTACCTGAGGCCGAAATCATATCTACATAAGCCAATCGGTTAACCAAGGCCATGACTTTCTTGGCGCCAAATTTCTTCGCCAACATCGCTGAGAGAATGTTCGCCTCATCATCATTGGTAACTGAACAAAAAACGTCGATATCAGCGATATTCTCATCTTTGAGTAGCGCCTCATCCGCTGCATCTCCTGTTAATACAACGGTATTATCCAAAAACTCGGTAATCTTTCTGGCGTTATCAGGATCTCGCTCAATAAGTTTTACCCGATGTTTTTTCTGCAACGACTGCGCTAAACGAGAGCCGATATTACCACCTCCAGCAATCATAATATGATCAGCGTCATCTTCTTTGCTACGCCATTCTTTCATTAGCTTACGGATGTTTTGCCTATCCGAGAGAAAGAAGACTTCGTCCCCTTCGGTAATTACCGTATCTCCTCGAGGATCAATGGATTTACCTTCTCGAAAAATAGCCGCCACTCGCGTTTCTATATTGGGTAAATGTTCAGCAAGGTCTTTTAAAGCATGACCGTTCATATCTCCATCTTGATCAGCTCGAACGCCAACTAAGCCTACTCGACCTTTGGAGAAATCCAGCACTTGAAAGGCACCGGGGTGAGTAATTAACGCTTTTATGTGATCGGTCACTAATTGCTCAGGATTAATCAGTACGTCAATCGGCAACATTTTTTTACTAAAAATATTAGTATGATAATTTTGATATGGCAAACCGCGCACTCTAGCAATACGCTTAGGGGTACGATGTAGTGTGTACGAGAGATAGCAAGCGATCATATTGACTTCATCATTACTGGTAACTGCCACCAGCATGTCAGCATCTTCTATACCTGCATCTTCTAGCACATGTGGGTGGCTACCATGGCCTTCTATCACTTTTAAATCATAGCGCTGTTGTAGCATAGACAACGCTCGAAAGTCATTATCAACAACAGTGACATCATTGCCCTCTTCGCAGAGCCTTCTAGAAACAGAACTGCCAACTTGCCCAGCACCAATTACTACTACTTTCATATATGCATCTCATTCACATTTCTGATACAACTGATACAATCGCCATATGGCAACATTGTGTCACCAACATTTATACTAAAACGGATTTTCAAACTCAAATTGACTTGGGATCAATATCTAACGATCTTAGTTTCCGATATAAATTCGTTCGCTCCATACCGACCTTATCGGCCAACTTGGCGACATTGCCATCGCATACCTTAAACTGTCTCAAGAAGTACTCTCTCTCAAAGGCTTCTCTTGCCTCTTTTAATGGCAAGTGGAGCGGGATTTCAGAAAAATGCGTCATAGTATCATTCGGAGATAGTCGAATCGCATCATCAACTACCTCTAATTTCACTTCAGTATCGTCAGAAGAAATCAGCAATCGCTGCACCAAATTTTTCAACTCACGAATATTACCAGGCCAATGGTGCTGTCTAAGCCGGTTTAAAGACGCTACCGTAAATTTACGAAACGGCAGTTGCTCGGTATCACAAAAATATTTGACGTAATGCATCACCAAGTCTGGTACATCTTCTAAGTGATCTCTTAAAGGCTGGATAGATATCGGCATGGTATTTAAATGATAGAG
This sequence comes from uncultured Gammaproteobacteria bacterium, assembly GCA_929200405.1. Classification (GTDB taxonomy): domain Bacteria; phylum Pseudomonadota; class Gammaproteobacteria; order Cardiobacteriales; family CAKMZF01; genus CAKMZF01. The sequence goes on from CAKMZF010000012.1 coordinate 12,411, forward strand.
CAATGCTTCACTTAAATTGTTATTGCTGACAGATTGATTGGGTTGAAAACGACTAGTAGCAATCAAGCGAATATTAACGCTGGCATCTTGCAGTCCGTTATCACGAATCAGACGCCCAGTCTCCAAAACCTTCGCTAATCTCTGCTGTATTTCAATGGGCAGTCCTGTGATTTCACCTAGCAATAGAGTGCCATTATTGGCTAGCTCTATTTTTCCGTAGTGGATAACATCACTGGACTCATCCCCGAACAAGGCTCTTGAAAGCCCTTCAGCATTTGCTTCAGCAGAGCTAAACTCAATCAATGGACCTTGGTTACGTTGCGATTTATGGTGAATTTGCTTTGCCAATGTTCTTTTGCCAGTACCCAACTCTCCAATCAGAAACACCGAGGTATCTGTCTCCGCAGCATTATCCACCTCATTCATCAGCTGCACATGCTGAGGTGAGCTGCCGATAAGTTCCATGGTTTCTCCAGCGGCTTTCTTGAGCGTCTGAATTTCTTGCTTGAGATGGTAATTGTGAATATTACTCTCAACAACATGAAGCACCTCAGAGGAGGTCAATGGCTTTTCCAAGAACGCTACCGCACCATATTTAATCGACTCTACAACGCTGTCGTATGTCGCATGACCAGACATCATAATGATTGGACAAGGTATCGCACCCTGTTCAGACCACTCTTTTACCAATGAGGTTCCATCTAAGTCCGGCATCCAAATATCCAGCAAAATAGCATTGGGTTTTTGCTGAGTTAATGCCTGTCTTGCTTCAGCAGCATTATTGGCAGTGACAACCTCATAGCCAATATCTTCTAAAATACCTTCTAGGGTAAAGCAAATATCGGGCTCATCATCGACGATGAGAATTAACTTTTTCTCAACCTCTAGCGGTCGATTCATTACGGTAGCGTTCGCGTGCACAGGATTCATCATAATGTCCTAAGTGTATTACTTATCCCAGAGTTACTTTTGTTTACAACATCTATCATCATAGCCTAGCTTTCTTTTGCACCAACAAGCATGATCGGCTAATCCTTAGCATATCAACATTCAGGCAAAATTATTTTAACACGTCGTTAGATGATGCCATTTTAGGCAACAGCATAACTATTTTAGCACCACCCACCACCTTGCTGGAACTAATATCAACAAAACCGTGGTGCTCTTCGACAATTTTCTTCACGACAGCCAGTCCCAAGCCCGTTCCTTTGACCTTTTGCGTTACATAAGGCTCAAAGTAGTCTGTACCTGTATCCAGTGAAAAACCGCTACCTGAGTCTTCTAATGATAGCTGCAACCATTCATCACCAGAATATTTTACCAGTTTTATCTCAGCGATGATTTTTTTCCGCTCACTTCGCATAATCGCTTCCACTGCATTTTTATATAGATTATTTAACACTTGGCGAATTCGGCGGATATCAATCTTAATGCTTGGCATATCTTCAGCAATCTCTAGTACAAACTCAATAGAAGGATTGGCAGCCTGAAACAAGTAATGCACCTCTTTTGCTAGCTCGGGCAGGCTGGCGATTTCCGTTTTACTACTGGAAGTTTTGGCAAACTCACTAAATTCACCAACGATATCTTTAAGAGATGACACCTGTCGTGTGATCACATCAACACTTTTGCTCAACAGCTCTGCATTCTCATCTGTCAACTCAGCTGCCAGTTTCTTCTGCATTCGCTCTGCGGCAAGCTGTATCGGCGTTAATGGATTCTTCACCTCATGTGCGAGCCGCTGCGCCACCTCACCCCATGCCGCATTTCGCTGCGCTGAAACGAGTCCGGTAATATCATCAAACACAATAACCGAGCCTTGCTCATTGCGATTTTTATAGGGGATAGAGACTCGTGTGCCACGACACATTAATATCAATCTATTCAAGCCAATAGATAACTGTATTTCGTGACTCCAGTTTACGGAATCCGCAGAATGCTGATGAATTTTGCGAAGGAATGTTTTGATATGCTCCGGCTTACTAATCGGCTCTGGCATTCCCGGTAGCACCTCTTGATTCTCTTGCACTGGCACAGGCTCTTCTTCATCGGCATTAACACTTAACGCTGCCAACTTGCTGCCAATAAAAGGCTTGAGATCAAAGCTCAAAATAGATTTTGCTGCATCATTCACATCGTACAACATGCCATTGGCGCCCACCGTCAGCACACCAGCACTAAGTCTACCGAGAATAGTTTCTAAAAAGTTCTTCTGCTGTTCGATATACTTTTGGTTCAGAGCGAGTTTTTTCTGGGTTTCATCCAAGCTAGACGTCATCGCATTAAAGGACGACACCAGCTCACCGAGTTCATCTGAGGACTCTATTTCCAGCTTTTTAACATAGTCACCACGCGCAACAGACCTTGTTCCTCTGGCCAAAGTCACAATAGGACGAGTGATATTATCGGATGCTCTCAGTGAGAAAAAAGTACCAACCAAAACTGCAAATAGCACCACAAACAGCAGAACCAACGAAAAAGTTTTTTTCAGAGGCTCTTTCAAATAACTCAGCTCTCGATAGCGTTCATAAGCATTGCTTACATCCTCTGCTAACTCGCTCTGCTCCGCTGAAATTGGAAAAACACCTTGCAATAGCGCTTTTCTAGAGCCTCCAATCACTTTAACAGCTCTAAATACCAAACCATAGGGCGCTATTTGCTCTAGCGTAAATTTAGTTGAGTTGACCGATGCAAAGTCGCCCAACGATGATGTTGGAAACTTAGGTGGCCTCAGGTAGTTCGTATCTAAATTAACCGACGCTAGCAAGAAACCATTGGTTTCAAACATATCTAACTGTAATGCCTCTGTTTGATCAAAAGCATCGGTTAGCTGATTTTGCAAATCTTGATTATTAACATCAAGCTGAAAAGCAACTCTGTCCATCTGGCGGGTGATCTCTCGACGTTGCAAGTTAATCGCCGTTTTAGACAAATCCAGAGATTTCTCTAGCGCTTCCTCCACCTCAACACTCACCCAGCTATCAATTCCTTTCTGTAAAAACTGATTGGAAAAGTAATAAACCATGCCCGCTGGTAGCAACGCTAGCAATGCAAAAATCAGCATTAACTTCCCTCGAAGCATTACCCCCAAATCTTTACGCAGATACGCCACGATAAGGTTAAATGTTTCAATGGCAACAATGATCACCAATATCACCAGCCCAATAACCGTCGCCGCCAACAAAGCACTAAAATAACGACCAAAAAGCGCGGTATTTTCAGTGGCGTTTGAGAGCAGGAATAACACGCCCACCAAGACGACAATTAAGAACCCTATCCCATAACGATAAAAAGGATGATGCCTCATATAACTAAAGCCCAATCTATCCAATCAGAATCGACCTGCCAACTATTATTGGCAAAAGCATAAGGTCGCAAGGGTGCCGGCAAGGCATCAACATCTAAGCGTAGTCTTGCCTGCAATCTAATCGACTTATTTTTATTCGTCTCTGGCAGCGCTTTCTTAAAACTAACAGCGTAGGTCTCAACAGCGATAATAAAAGTCAGCGCTGAAGCTAATGTCGGATAGCTATCGGTAATCGACTGTTCAAGATTATCTGTAAATGTATGTTTGAGGGAATAATGCCTAAGCAAGGCATGGTAACGCAATTCAATTAACTGAGAGGTTTGACCTAAAGTTTTTTGACCAAACCAAGCATCACGATCTACCACCTGACAATCGAACACAAATGTTAATGGCACGCTATTTTGCAGCGCCTCTACTACCACATCTGCTAGAGCTATTTGTGATCTAAAACGAAATAATGCTCCAATTCTATCGTCATGAACACTACCGAAGGCATTAACAATGGTAATGCTAGAGCTTTTAGGGTTTCTTATCTCTGTCTTTGAGGCAAGTTGCTGCTGAGCACCTGCGGCCTGCCCCATCAATAACAATGGCACGCTCATAGCAGAAGCAGCATAAACCCCATACTGACAAAATATTCTTCTGGTTGAGTTTTTGCGCCGAAGTTGCAAAGCGACCACTCCTCACACTGGTTTTTTTAAAAGCGAATAAAAGAAACCATCCATTCTAGGTTGCTCAGGTTTGAAATCAAGGCCATCAATATCTGTCGTCTCTGCTTGCGGCATTAACCCAGCTTGCTGATCAGGATAAATAATACTGCCCAATGTCTGCTCACCATTAACACTGAAATAAGGCGCTTTCAGGGGCAATACATCCGCTGTTTGTTGCTGCAAAAAATCAGTCAACACATCAGTCGTTTCAGCCCTAAGATAAGAACAGGTGATATACACTAAATAGCCATTTGGCTTGAGCTTAGGCCATAAATTTTTGAGAATAGTTTGCTGAGCTTTTTGGGCATTCATCACTGTTTTTGGCACTCTAAGATGCTTAATATCTGGATGCCGTCGAATAACACCTATCGCAGAACAAGGCGCATCTAAAACAATGCAATCATACTGCATTTGCTCAGCATAAAAATCTTCATCAGCATTCGCTAAATCTGCCTGTGCAATTTTGACCACCATATCTTGTCGCATCAGATTTTCACGCATCCGCTCTAGTCTTGCCACGGATTGATCGACTGCGGTAATCTGCCAATCAGGCCATCTCTCTGCCATAAGCGAGGTCTTACCGCCCGGTGCTGCACAGGCATCTAGCACCTCTGCATTTGCAGGCAAATCTGCTGAAACTTCAGTCAACACGTCAGCCAATACCTGTGCACTTATATCTTGCACGGTAACGTGCTTGCCACCCAGCTCCAAAGCATTAACGATATTTACATGAGGCGGCAATAAAAAAGCCGAGTTAATCTCAGCAGATTGTTGCAACTTGATACCAGCGTCTGCAAATTCTTCCATAACCATCGTTTGGTAATTTGGACTTACTCTCATCCAAGTCGCCGGAGTCTCATCATTTGCCTGTAAAACCGAGACTAGCTTCTCTGACCCTCCGTTGGCACATGAGTCCGCTATCGCCTCTACTAACCAGTTGGGATGTGTTTTTAACCCCGGCACCAATAACGCTTCACTGTCTGCCTTATCAGCAACGCATTTGCGCAAAACTGCATTAATCAAACCTGCTGCTCTAGGCTTTCCGACTTGCTTAGCAGCCTCCACCAAAGTGTTAATTACCACATAATCTGGTTGTCGCATAATATGAAATTGATAAATTCCCATCGCCAAGATCACATTGAGTATTTGATCTTTCGGAGAGATATCGCTTTCCAAATGTCGGCTATATAAAGGTTCCAGCGCCAAATTCCAGCGCAGCACACCCTGCACAAGATGCGTTAGCAGGCCTTGATCTCGGCTATGGATAGCAGCTCGAGATGCTTCAAATACGCTATCTAAACTTTGACGCTGATTAAGCACCTTGTGTAAAATTTGCGCAGCCACTACCCTGACTTTAATACCTTTTTGACTATTATCATCAGAGGATTGATAACTAATATTATTTGTCGTTTCGGCATCTGTTGATGCACTTGCGGTTTGATTGGCTGGAAACTTGGCTTTGCTTTGCAAAGTTGTTCGGGCGCGATCGTAATAGGTCGAACTACTAGGCTTGCCATCCGTCGATTTTTTTGAAGTACTCGTACACGATTTTTTAATCGACTTTTTTTTAAGAGTTAGCTTAGCCAAATTGCATACCTAACAGCGCTCTACCATTGGCAAAATCTTTGGCGAGCATTTTGGCTTTACTGGGTGGCTGCAACATAATAATTCTCAAACATCCCAGACCTGTTGCCACGGTAATCCCTTCACCATTGGTTTCCAATATCTCACCTGGTTGAGCATCATCATTCTTTGAATTGTTTGAAGCATCATCAACCACTTCCGCCTGCCACAGTCGCAGAGGCTGCTCTTGCCACATAGTATAAGCCACCGGCCAAGGTTGAAAAGCCCTAATTTTTCGCTGTATGACTGCTGCTGGTTGCTGCCAATTAATTCGCGCCTCGGTTTTTTTAAGCTTATGAGCATAAAGTTCACCCATCTGTTGCTGCGCTGCAGCTTGTATTTCTCCGCTAACAATAGAAGTAATGCTATCCGCTAACAACCGTCCGCCAAGTTCTGCCAATTGATCGTGTAGTTGCATGGATGTCACTTGCTCATCAATCGCCAAACTAGCCGAGGCAAAAACTGGCCCGGTATCTAAACCCTTATCCATTTGCATAATACATACACCCGTTTCGGCATCACCTGCCTCTATCGCTCTCTGAATGGGTGCTGCACCGCGCCACCTAGGCAATAACGAGCCATGAACATTTATACAACCTTTCTTAGGTGTTTGTAATACCGCCTCTGGTAGCAATAAACCATAGGCCACCACCACCATAATATCTGCTTGGTAGCTTGCAAGCTTTTCCTGCACATCCGTTTGTTTTAGCGACAACGGCTGCTCTACTAGGTAATTATGCTCTAACGCAAAAGCTTTGACAGAACTAGGCTGTAGCTGTTGCCCACGACCTTTGGGACGATCTGGCTGGGTATACACAGCCACTATTTCAACATCCTGCTGCTGATGCAACGCCGCCAAACTGACTTTCGCAAACTCAGGCGTGCCAGCAAATATTACCCGAATAGTCATTTAATTAAGCCTTTTTAGCATAATTATCAGCGTTAATCAGCGGTAGCTGGTTGCTGGCGTTCTTTACTAATTCTTTTCATTAATTTGATTGCCTTATCTCTCTTAATATCAGAAAGATAGTCTACAAAGAGCCGCCCATTAAGATGATCAATTTCATGCTGAATACAAATCGCTAAAATACCATCGGCTTCCAACTCATGCTTTTTCCCATCAACGTCTTGATATTGCACTGTAATACACTCAGCTCGCTGCACCTCCTCATAGTATTCAGGGACTGACAGGCAACCCTCCCGATGAACCGTCTTCCCTGATTTATCAGTAATTTCTGGGTTTACAAATACCTGCGGAGCATTTTGCTCCTCAGAAACATCCACCGTAATCACTCTCTTGGTGACATTCACTTGTATCGCTGCCAAGCCAATACCTTCATTCTTGTACATAGTTTCAATCATATTCTCAGCAAATAATTTGAGGTTTTCATCAAAATTTTGCACAGGTAGCGCTTTTTTTCTTAGCCTAGGGTCAGGAAATTGTAGTATATTTAATAAAGCCATGTTTTGTTGATTTCAGTAGTGTGCAATTAATATAAAGAACATGATATCATTTAAGAAAAACTAAATAATTCACCCTCTCACTAGATTAATCAGGATACCATTATGTTGGGCTCTCGACCATTTTATCAAGCCAATTTACGCTCAAATATACTTCATTCTTTACTATTCTCTGGTTTTCTAGTTATTTTGAGTGGCTGCGCTCACAAAGACTCACCTAGGACTACAACCGAAAACTCTGCCATCATTGGCAACGCCAAAGTACAAAAATTTGACCATCAAAGATTCATCAACACATCTGAATTCAAGTTACCCAACTCTAACATCTCCAATAGAATCCCTAGAGTCAAAACCTCACTAAGCTCAGGTCAAAAAGGCAGCAAATCAACTTTCAGCGGAAACATCCCTCCCTTCATTTTGATAGAGTCCGACGAAGTGAACCAATGGCGCTTCGCCACTGTAAAAGCGCCAGCTGGCGGCAGAAGTTTATTCGCAGCCCCAATGCGACTTCCTATTTCTACAACAGTCCCCATTGGCGAATACATTGTTATTCGCCCTGTTAGCCAGATACAAAATGATCCTGCAGCTAAACAACCACAGGCCTATTTATTTAAAGTTATCACCAGTGCCTCAGCTGAAAAGAATCGCGGTAATTTACTAACCTTGCGAAATAGCATTTCTCCGGCCAAACCAAATGACTGGATCGTCCCAATAGACTATCTTGACCAAACAGATATTGGCATATCTAGCGTTATTGGTAATATAGGCGAAATTTCTATATTAGATATTGTTCCCAGACGCTCGTTTGGCAGCAATGGCCATATCGCCATCATTAACGCTGGGGTACAACAGGGGCTAAGCGTTAATGACACATTCGCCGCACATGCTGGCCGTATGGAAGGAAACCACGGCCGCGCTATCCGTGATGGTCGAGACATTCAACCAGAAGGCAATGCAAAGCTGGTTATTATCCAATCGTCTTACAACTACGCATTAGCAGAGATCCAACAATCCAATCAACCTATTGTTGCAGGTGATATTTTGTTGCCTCTATCACAGAAATAACTCGCTCTGCGCTAACATGGGTTTATAACCACAGCCATGAAACGATCTACGCTCGCCTATGCGATAGCACTTAATCAAACCAAACTTCTTGGCCCCTCTCGTTTTAAAAAACTGGTAAGTTTAGCGGGTTCCATACCTGCTATATTCGATCCTGAGTTTCTTTCCAGCTTAGAAGGCAGTGAATTCCCCAAATCAATGATTAACGCTTTGCAAGCACCGGATTGGGAAGCAGTTGAAGAGACGCTCAATTGGCAAAGCTCAGCTGATAACCATATTATCAACCTAGGGCACCCTCTATATCCCAAAGCGCTCGAACAATTGACAGATGCACCAACGCTACTTTATGTGATTGGCGAACCTGCATTGTTATCTCAGCCACAAATCGCGATTGTAGGCAGCAGAAAACCAAGCAAATACGGAGAGTCTGCCACAGCACACCTTGCCAAGTCATTGAGTCAAGAAAACATCATTATCACTAGTGGCTTGGCATATGGTATAGATGGCATTGCCCATCTAGCGACTGTGCAAGAACAGAAACCAACAATCGCCGTTATGGGGAGGGGGTTAGAAAAAATTTATCCCGCTCGACACACCAAATTAGCCGAAAACATTTTACTAAACAACGGCGCTTTAGTTTCTGAGTTTCCTTTGAAGACCGAACCACTGGCACAAAATTTTCCTCGTAGAAATCGCATTATCAGCGGCATGAGTTTAGGCACAGTGGTGATAGAAGCGCAAATAAAATCTGGCTCATTAATCACCGCAAAACTAGCCGCGGACCAAGGCAAAGAAGTTTTTGCAGTGCCTGGCAGCATATTCAACCCGCTATCATCGGGCTGCCACCATCTCATTCAGCAAGGAGCAAAGCTTATTCAATCCGCTGAGGATGTCATTGAAGAAATTCAATTTCAGCCGCCACCGTCACAAGGTTTTTATGATAAATCAGGTCAAAGAAACCCAAAATCGCCGCAAATTGGTATAGATTCTAGTAAAAATAATCACACTAACGATGACAAAGACACGGCTCCTGCAGACAAAAAATACCGCGATTGTCTGGCAATTATCGGCTTTGACCCAATTGCTTTCGATGAAATACATAGACTAAGTGGATTGACGATTGCTGAGCTTTCCGCCATGCTGTTAGACTTAGAATTGGAAGATTGGATAGCAAAAGATGCTGGTGGCAGCTATCAACGAATACGATAGAACGTGTAGAAAATACCTGCTAAAACCAAGGCTTGCCATAATTGTAGACGGCATAATATATAGAAAAACATAGAAAAATATGAGTAAAAATTTAGTAATTGTAGAATCACCCGCCAAGGCGAAAACCATTGAGAAATACCTCGGCCCAGATTTCACCGTATTGGCATCTTATGGCCATATCAGAGATTTGATCAGCAAAGAAGGCGCTGTAGAGCCAAACAATAATTTCTTTATGCACTACGCACCTATCGATCGCAATACCAAACATTTCAGCGCTATTAAAAAAGCACTCAAAGATGCTGACAATCTATATCTGGCGACGGATCCGGATAGAGAAGGTGAAGCGATTTCTTGGCATTTACTGGAAATGATCTTAGAAGATAAAAAGCTAAAAGACATACCGCACTCAAGAGTCGTGTTTCACGAAATCACCAAAAAAGCCGTCAATGATGCAATCGCCTCACCGCGCTCTCTGGCAATGGATTTAGTGAATGCTCAGCAAGCGCGACGCGCCCTCGATTATCTCGTTGGTTTCAACCTCTCTCCCTTACTATGGCGTAAGATAAAGCCAGGGCTGTCAGCAGGTAGAGTGCAATCACCAGCCCTGCGATTAATTGTTGAGCGCGAAGAAGAAATTGAAAAATTCGTCACCCAAGAATATTGGTCACACCATGGCGACTTTGCGATAAAAAATCAAAAATTTACCGCAAAATTACAGCAATACGATGGCAATAAAATCGAGCAATTTAGCTTTACAAATGAAAAAGAAGCCATGGCTGTTCGTGATGCTGTGCTAGCTGCTGCCAACGGTGAAGTCACCGTTACCAAAGTCGAGAAAAAACAGCGCAAAAGAAATCCTGCTGCGCCGTTTACAACCTCTACTCTACAACAAGAGGCCGCTAGAAAACTGGGTTTTACTTCTCAGCGAACCATGCGCATTGCGCAGCAACTCTATGAAGGTGTAGAAACTAATGAAGGCACAGTGGGCCTCATCAGTTATATGCGTACTGATGCCGTAACGCTATCAAAAGAAGCGTTGAGTGAAATTCGCAAAGTCATTGCCGAACGTTATGGCAAAGACAATGTGCCAGAGGTATCAAGAACCTATAAAACCAAATCAAAAAATGCTCAGGAAGCGCACGAAGCGATTCGACCAACTTCTGCATTTCGCACACCTGACTCTATTACAAGCTACCTAACCAGTGAACAAAGCAAACTCTATGATTTGATTTGGAAAAGAACCATCGCCTGCCAAATGATTCATGCCACCATGAACACTGTTTCCAACACATTATCGGCAGGAAACCATGCATTTAGAGCAACCGGTAGCACCATTGCTAACCCCGGTTTTATGAGTGTATATTTGGAAGGAAAAGATGATATCAAAGGCGATGACGACAGTGATGAAGAAAAAATCTTACCAGAAATGACCGAAGGACAGCTGATACCACTTGCAGATGTCGCCGCCAATCAACACTTTACTGACCCACCACCTCGCTTTAGTGAAGCAAGTTTAGTCAAAACCTTAGAAGAGTATGGCATTGGCCGCCCCTCAACCTATGCCAGCATTATTTCTACTCTGCAATACCGTGAATATGTAGAAATGGATGGTCGCCGCTTTATCCCCACCGATACCGGCCGCATTGTCAGTCGTTTTCTAAGTGGTCACTTTACCCAATATGTAGACTATGAATTCACGGCAACACTAGAAGATGACCTAGACGCCGTTTCTAGAGGCGAGTTGGACTGGATAGAAGTGCTGCAAAAATTTTGGCAACCCTTCCATGTGCAGTGCGAAGACAAAATGGAGTCGGTGACTCGTGAAGAAGTGCAGATGGTGCGCGAACTGGGAATTGACCCGAGAACCGAAAAGCCGGTTTACGCCCGAATGGCACGCTACGGTGCGGTGGTGCAGCTAGGCCATAGAGATGATGATGAAAAACCAAAATTCTCATCCCTTCGCAAACACCAACGCATAGAGAGCATCACTTTAGAAGAGGCATTAGAGCTATTTAACTTACCTCGTGATTTAGGGGAAACTGAAGAGGGTGATACCATATCGACTAACTTCGGCCGCTTTGGACCTTACGTCCGTTATGGTAGCAAATTTGTTTCCATCAAAGAAGACGACCCCTACACAATCACTAGGGACCGAGCACTGGAAGTGATTGCTGAGCACAAAGCCAAAGAAGCCGCCAAGTTAATTCGCGACTTTGGGGATGAGATAAAAATTCTCAACGGCAGATGGGGGCCATACGTCACCAATGGTGAAAAGAATGCTCGTGTGCCAAAAGATATAGAAGCAGCTGAGCTAACACATGCTGAGTGCATTGAAATGCTAGAAAAAGCGCCTGCTAAACCAACAAGAGGCAAAAAGAAAGCAACGATAAGCACCAAAAAAGCAGCTGCTAAAAAAGCGCCTGCCAAGAAAGCAACTGCGAAGAAGGCAACGACCAAAAAAGCCGCTACTGCTAAAAAAACAGCAGCTAAGAAGCCTTCAGCCAAAAAGACCAGCGAATAAAATCGCTGGTCTAAGATCAACACCTCGCACAATTTAGCAGAAGGTTACCGTGATTTCAGAATAGCAGCTATGGTATTTAATAGATTTAAACTGAGACATATTTCACGGCAGCTAAATCATGGCGCCACAATCGCCTACCCCACCGAAGGCGTTTATGGCTTAGGCTGTCTTCCTGATCACCAAGCGGCAATCAAACATTTATTACAGGTTAAAAACAGGCCTTGGCAAAAAGGCATGTTACTGGTTGGCAGCGATTTAAGTCAATTCGCGCCATATATACTGCAATTAAACCAGCAACAGCAAGCTATTATTTACGCACACTTTAAGTCAGTTCTAGCTGGAAAATCCCATCCAACAACATGGATAGTCCCAGCCAAAGCCCACACCTCCGAGTTACTTCGCGGTCAACACAGCAGTATAGGCATTCGATTATGCACACACCCTTTAGTACAACAGATCTGTCAACAATGCCAAAGCCCCTTGGTATCAAGTAGCGCTAATATTTCTAAACGCCCTCCTGCTAGAAATGCCTATGTACTGAAAAAATGGTTTCGTGATAGCATTGATATAATCGTCTCGCAAGCAACTCTTGGGTACTCAAAGCCCTCGCAGATCAAAACGCTGGATGAGCAAAAAATACTCCGTAATATTTAATTTTAGATTTTTGTTTTGCGGATTGCTTTTAGCCATTAGAAAACATCAAAATACCGCATAGAACCAGAGTCATAATCCATGTCTGATATCACCACGCTACTCCCCGCTATAGAAGATTATCTCAAGACGCTGCAAAGCAATATCTGCAATACCTTAAGTGATATTGATGGCAGCCAACAATTCATCAGCGATGAATGGCAACGCCCATACGGCGAAAGACTGCAGGGCTATGGCATTACTCGCGTACTCAAAGGCGGTGACGTAATAGAACAAGGCGGTGTCAATTTCTCTTATGTCAAAGCCAACAGCCTACCGCCAGCAGCAACCCAATCACGACCAGAATTAGCGAATCATCCCTATCAAGCCATGGGGGTATCCCTAGTTATACACCCTAGAAACCCATTCGCACCAACCACCCATGCCAATGTTCGTGTCTTTATGGTTACTCCCAAAGATAAACCTGCTGTCTGTTGGTTTGGTGGTGGCTTTGACCTTACACCCTATTATCTATTTAATGAAGATGCGATTGCTTGGCACCAACAAGCCGAAGACCTCTGCCAGCCATTCGGCGACAACGTCTATAGGGATTACAAAAAATGGTGTGATGAATACTTTTATATCAAACACAGAAATGAGACCCGTGGTATCGGTGGCCTATTCTTTGATGATATCAGCGAATGGCCCGCTGAAAAAAGCTTCGCCTTTATGCAAGCAGTCGGCGATGGCTTCTTAGAGGCCTACGCCCCAATATTAGTAAAGCGAAAAGACACGCCTTATAATGCGTCGCATAGAGATTTTCAGCTCTATCGTCGAGGCCGTTATGTTGAGTTCAACCTAGTTTATGATCGCGGCACCATCTTCGGACTGCAATCTGGCGGACGCATAGAGTCCATCCTAATGAGCATGCCACCCGAAGTCCGCTTTCGCTACAACTGGCAACCAGAAGAAGGCAGTCCAGAAGCCAAGCTATATGAGGTACTGGTAACTCCTAAAGACTGGGTGTAAATATTGAGACAACTAACACGATCCAATTATCTAAACATTGTCTATCGCTCCCCGCTTCACTTAATATTGTTTTTTTAGATGCATCACAGTCATTACACTTCTCCACTATCGCTTTCATTGGATCAGTAAGCAGAAACAATAACCATGGCACTGATAATTTCAGCCAGTGATATTTCAATCCTAGCCGGTTAGGAACCAAAGAACCATTTACTGAGAAAGAAAATTACTAGCCCAACCGCTATTGTCAATAGCGATGAGCGAGATAATAGACCAACCGAAAATGCCGCTAAACTGCCGATCAACCATGGATTTTGCCAATTCATAACAATGCTATCTGCTTGGTTTGGTAGTAATATCATAGGCATAATAATCGCGGTCAGCACTGCAACAGGTACAAACTTTAACATCTGTTCCACCCACTCCGGCATTTGAATTTTATCGGCTCTAGCATATAACACGAAACGAATCCCAAATGTCACCACTACCATGCCAAAGATCATGGTGAGATAATAAACTACCGAGTGATCAGAGATCATAGCGCACCTCCATCTGAATCCTTTGCTATATGATTTTTTATCGTATTTTCTGAGTTGGTAATGTTACTGAGTTTGCTGCTGATTATACCCGCCAATAAACCCAGTAGCGCCGCGCTGAGCATGCCAAGATTATTTGGCAAGTTCACTAGCACTATCGCACTAACACCGCTGACGACAAACACTGACCAATAGGCAAAGTTATTAAGATATGGTGCAATAATACCGATAAAGGTGGCAACCATCGCAAACTCTAAGCCCCAGTTGCTCAGCTCTGGAATAAACTCACCTGCAGCAATACCTAAGGCGGTGGAGACATTCCAGACAATGTAATAACTCAGAAACGAACCGAAATAGGCATAATGCCCCGTGCTGAGCGATAGCTTACCACTGTCATAATGTGGTCGCGTTGCCGCATAGACCTCATCTATAAGACCAAACCCTAATACTAACCTCCATGGCAAGCTTAGGTGGCGGATATATTTAACCAAATCCGCCGCATAAAGCAGATGCCGTAGATTAACAATAAATGTGGTAAAGATTATAACAGGCAGCGTGGCTCCTGCCATCAGCAGTCCCAACACTACAAACTGAGAGGAACCTGCAAACACCAATAGAGACATTAACATAGGCACCCACGGTTCCAGACCATAGCTCGTGGCAAGTGTGCCAAATATTAGCCCAAAAGGTATACCACCAATAATCATCGGTATACATACCATCACCCCAAACCAAAATGCCTGCTTTGGGGCTAACTCCGTGTTTTTGTCTGTTTTGTTAGATACTTGATTCATCTTAATAATCGTCTACTCTTCATCGTTTTTATACGGGTTACTCTGGGGGGTAATTCACTAAGTTTCAAGGTGGAATCTGCCTCTTTCAACATTGAAATTAGCGAGTACATGAGACAGTATCACATCATTTCTCTTCTGCTGTATAATATAGTTCACAAAAATTGCTTTGCCCATAAAGATAGCGAATATGATTGACCTAATTACGATCGATAAAGATGACTTAACCGCTGCCATTAACCAAGATGTAGCTAGCGCTTTACAAGAAGACTTGCAGGAAAATGGCGACTTAACCGCACACTTAATTGATGCGAACACTCACGCTAAAGCGCGTATTATCTCCAGAGAGCATGCAGTTTTCTGCGGAAAAGAGTGGGCTGTCGCCACTTTTTCCAGCCAATCACCTGATGCTAAATTAATTTGGCACAAAAAAGATGGCGATCTTTTGACTCCTGATGAAGTGGTAGTTGAGATAGAAGGCAATGCCAGAGCATTGTTAACCGCTGAACGTACGGCGTTAAATTTCATGCAGTTACTATCTGGCGTCGCAACCAAAACTCGTGGCTATGTAGATCAAATAGTAGGCACCCATGCCAGAATTGTAGATACTCGAAAAACCATACCTGGTTTACGTTTGGCTCAGAAATATGCAGTGACTGTCGGTGGCGGCACTTCTCATCGACTTGGCCTATATGATGCGGTACTGATTAAAGAGAACCATATCATGGCGGCAGGTAGCATTTCAAAAGCAGTGGCTGCAACCAAAGAGCAACCCATAGCCCCTAAGTTTATTGAGGTAGAGGTAGAAACTCACGAGCAGCTTATTGAGGCCTTACGCGCTAATGTAACGATGGTTCTACTCGATAATATGAACATAGAAGCACTTAAAAAGTCGGTAGAGATAAACGCTGCCGAACAAAAGTTAGATCCCTCGCATGGCGCTCTGCTAGAAGCAAGTGGCAATGTCAGTATGGATACTGTAAGAGATATTGCTGAAACCGGCGTCGATAGAATATCCATTGGCGGGCTTACCAAGCATGTTCGAGCAACGGATTATTCCATGCGCTTTGTGATGTAATAAGCGCTGATTTGTCAACTGATATAGACCGTTCAACCGACTAATCGACAACGTTGAATAAAAAGATAAAAAGAAATCTGACCAGACTGGAGAGCACCATGACTGATAATAGTTTACCCAATGAGATAATGGATATTGAATACGAATCTCCCAGTTGCCCAACCAATGCAGCTTGGGCGCGTATTCCCAAAGAGCCGAGCAAATCTGAACGGACTGAGTTAATTGCTCGAGTCAAACAGCTGCTAATCGAGAAAGATGCGGTGATGGTTTCACACTACTATGTGCACCCAGACCTGCAAGATCTAGCTATTGAAACTGGCGGCTGCGTCTCTGACTCTCTGGAGATGGCAAGATTTGGACGAGATCACAAAGCCAAAACCCTGATTGTTTCTGGGGTTAAGTTCATGGGCGAGACAGCCAAGATTCTCTCGCCTGAGAAAACCGTAATCATGCCAGATTTAGATGCCAACTGTTCTCTAGATTTAGGCTGCCCTATTGATGAGTTTAGCGCATTCTGCGACCAACATTCTGATCGCAAAGTGGTGGTTTATGCCAATACCTCGGCAGCAGTTAAAGCTCGTACAGATTGGATGGTCACATCAAGCTGTGCTTTAGAAATTGTTAACCACCTTAAAGATCAGGGCGAGAAAATACTCTGGGCTCCAGACAAACATTTAGGTCGTTATATCCAAGAGAAGACTGGCGCAGACATGGTGTTCTGGGAGGGCAGCTGCATTGTCCATGATGAGTTTAAAGCAGTCGAACTTATCGAGCTAAAAAAGCAGCATCCAGATGCCAAGGTTTTGGTGCATCCGGAGTCGCCATATGATGTAATCTCACTCGCAGATGCAGTTGGTTCAACTTCAGCGATATTAAAAGCGGCGACCGAGATAGATGCCACTACTTTTATCGTGGCTACTGACAAAGGCATGTTTCATAAACTACAGCAAATGAACCCTGAAAAGACCTTTATTGAAGCACCAACTGCTGGCAATAGTGCGACATGCAAAAGCTGTGCCTCTTGTCCGTGGATGGCTATGAATGGGCTTGCCAATCTTGCTGAAGCATTAGAGAAAGGACTAAATAAAATAAAGGTTGATGATAGCATTCGCGAGCGAGCTAAGTTACCAATTGATCGCATGTTAGATTTCACCGCCAAACTCGCTGAGCAACGTAAGTCTGGCATCGTGCCAAATATCGGCGCTGCATAGCAAGCAACAACTACGCATAGATTTACCCCTGCTAGTTATTTATCATAAGTAAAATGCTAGCAAATTTGAATTATCATTGAGGAGTCATTGATTATGGATTCTGCCTTCTACCCTTATCAGCAGAAATTAGCTGATTATCGAGTTTTATTATTGCCGGGTTATTTAAACTCACCAGTTGATCATTGGATGAGCATCTGGGAACGAAATCTGAGCAATGTCACCCGAGTTATTCAAGATGATTGGGAAAATCCCAATAAGGCGCTTTGGATTGCTCGCTTAGAGGCCACAGTGCAACAGGCATCACTCACCTCTCGCAAGCCAATTTTATTAGTGGCACATAGCTTAGGCTGTTTGCTAGCCTCAGAATGGGCAAATTTATTTCAATCTGAAACTAATAATGCTGTCAAAGGTGCGCTGTTAGTAGCGCCACCGGACCCAGAGAGTGATGATTTCCCTAGCCACAGCTTAGGCTTTGAGAAAGCCCATCAGCAGAGAATACCTTTTGCATCTAGCATTATCGCTAGTACAGATGACCCTAGCGCCAGTATAGAGTTTGCCCAACTCTGCGCAAACTATTGGGGCAGTACATTAATTAATGTCGGCAAGCAGGGACATATCAACGCAGACAGTCACCTTGGAAACTGGACCGAGGGTTTGGACCACCTCTGTAGTCTAGTTGAAGACAAAGATTAACGCCCTAAAACCATCATCGCATTACACAGACTAAGAGACAGCCGTTCACATGAGCAATTTACACCATTATGACACCTTAATTATCGGCAGCGGCCTTGCTGGCGTTACGGTTGCTCTAGAGCTTGCCGAGCATAAAAAAATCGCCATTTTAACCAAAGGCGAGCTACTCTCTGGCTCTAGTAATTGGGCGCAGGGCGGCATATCTGCGGTTATGGACAGCGAAGACACTCTGGAGTCTCATTATCAAGACACCCTCATTGCAGGTGCCAACCTAAATGACCCCGCGGCCACGCGGGCGGTAATTAACGGGGCACCAGAGGCAATCAATTGGTTACTGTCTTTTGATGTTCCTTTCACTCGCGAAGACTCCGGTGAGCTTCACCTCACCAGAGAAGGCGGTCATTCGGCTAGGCGCGTGGTTCATGCCGCTGATGCCACTGGTCACGCGATTCAAAAGCAACTTACTGCTGCAGTAGAACAGCATCCTAATATTGATATTTTCACACATCATATTGCGATAGACCTTATCACCAATAAACACCCAAAACTCAATAGCAATGAGGATTGCTGCTACGGTGTCTATGCGCTAGATTCTGAAACCCAGAACGTTGATATTTTCTCTGCCAATAACACAGTATTAAGCACTGGTGGCGCTGGAAAAGTGTATCTGTACACTACCAACCCAGACTCTACCTCTGGCGATGGCATTGCCATGGCCTATCGTGCAGGCTGTCAGATAACCAATATGGAGTTCATGCAATTCCACCCCACCTGCCTATTCCATCCGCTAGAAAAGTCTTTTCTGATTACCGAAGCGGTTCGTGGAGAAGGTGGCTACCTTAGACTGCCCGACAAACAAGGTCAAGGCAGCATAGATGGCCATCGCTTTATGCTAGACCATGATGAAAGAGCTGAGCTGGCTCCCCGAGACATTGTCGCCAGAGCTATTGACTATGAAATGAAAAAAGGCGGGTATGACTGTGTGTATCTTGATATCACTCATCGCCCGAAAGAATTTATTCTCGAACATTTCCCGACCATATACGCTAAATGTTTGAGCTTAGGCATTGATATAGCAACCAGCCCAATACCTGTTGTACCCGCAGCGCACTACACCTGCGGTGGTGTTGCTACAGACACCGATGCCAAAACCAATATAAAGAACCTATTGGCGATTGGAGAGACTACCTACACAGGCCTTCATGGCGCAAACCGCTTAGCCAGCAACTCATTAGTCGAGTGTATTGTGTTTGGAAAAGCAGCGGCAAAAACCATACTCTCCTCTACCGCAACTGCTCACCCTACTTTGCCAGCATGGGATGAGAGTCAAGTTAGCGACCCTGATGAGCAAGTTATAATCTCTCATAACTGGGATGAGTTACGCCGATTTATGTGGAACTATGTTGGTATCGTCCGCACTGACAAAAGACTGGCTCGCGCTGCCAATCGCATCGCACTACTACATGAAGAAATTGATGATTTTTATGCAAACTTCAAAGTAAACCCAGACCTCATTGAGCTGAGAAACCTAGCTCAGGTCGCAGACCTAATCGTGCAGTCGGCACAGCAACGCAAAGAGTCTCGTGGACTGCACTTTACCAAAGACTATCCTGATCTAGTTGACAGCGAAAAGAAAGTCACAATACTACAAAAAAGCTAATCGCAAACACTCTGCTACCACAACCTTTACTGCTAGCCGTAGCATATGATTAGCAGTATTTAGGAAAGCATAGCGATTTCTTATTGGTAAAAACCAATGAGTTTACCTACAGTAACCTCTATAACGTAATCTTTACATGACCTTAGTTATCCATAATTAAACTCAGGAGTTGGAAATTTCTATGACCGATGCAACCGAATTAAAAACCGTTGACCTTAATCAGTGGCATATTGACCAAGGTGCCAAAATGGTTCCTTTCGCTGGCTACTCTATGCCGGTGCAATACCCAGAAGGCATTATGCAAGAGCATTTGCATACCCGCACCCAAGCCGGATTATTTGATGTATCTCATATGGGACAGATCTGGTTATCAGGAGACAATGTCGCGGCATTTTTAGAGCAAATAACACCAGCGAATGTTGTGGATTTAAAAATAGGTCAAATGCGCTATGGGCTACTACTTAATGAAGAAGGCGGCGTCATAGATGATTTGATGATGGTCAGAATGGCCGAAAATGCATTCTGGGTAATTATCAACGCCTCAAGGATTACCGAAGATTTGGCACATATCAATGAGCACATCACCCCAGATGTTAAGTTGCGCCAGATCAACGATCGCATATTAATCGCCCTACAAGGTCCTGCTGCCGCAGCAGCCTTGGCAACCCTGAACCCTGCTGTTCAAGAATTGACATTTTTAACAGCCACTACAGTAGACTTACTTGGTGCAGAATGTTGGATATCTCGCTCAGGTTACACAGGTGAAGATGGCTATGAAATCTCCATTCCTGCTGACAAAGGCCTAGAAGTAGTTACTGCCCTTACTACGCTAGAGACTGTAAAGCCTGCTGGTTTAGGATCTAGAGATTCCCTAAGACTAGAAGCAGGATTACCTTTATATGGCAATGAGCTAAACGAAACCACTAACCCCGTATCATCGGGATTACGTTGGGCTATAGGCAAAGCAAGACGCATCGATGGTGACCGTGCTGGCGGCTTTATCGGTGCAGATGCAGTATTAGATGCCATGCAAAGTGGCAGTAGCCATAAGCTAATTGGAGTACTGCCAGAAGGCAGAGCAATTTTGCGTACAGGTGCAGATATCAAATCTGGGGATAAAGTCGTGGGTAAAGTTACCAGTGGCGTGTTCTCTCCTAGCCTAGAGCGCCCTATAGCCGTAGCATTAGTAGAAGCAGCGCACAGTGATGATGAACTAACCGCAGAATTGCGAGGTAAATCAGTCGCCATCACCAAAGCTAAGTTACCGTTTGTGGC
>CAKMZF010000013.1:0-22505 GCA_929200405.1 uncultured Gammaproteobacteria bacterium
CCTCGCTCCCCTAGGGTAATGCGATGTGGTATACCGATTAGCTCCATGTCTGAGAGCATGGGACCCGGTCTGATCGGTCTGTCATCGAGCAGGACTTTAAAACCTATCTCAGTGAGTGCTTGATATAGTTCATTCGCATACTCCATTAATCGCATTGATTTGAAACCGTTCATAGGACAGATTGCTATTTGAAAAGGTGCCATGGCGTCGGGCCAAATAATGCCATGTTTATCAAAATTTTGTTCGATCGCAGAAGCTATCACACGGGTGATGCCTATACCGTAGCAACCCATTTGCAAATGGCAGCTTTTGCCATTTTCATCTAGCACGGTGCAGTCCATGGAGGTGCTATATTTGTCACCAAGTTGGAAGATATGGCCCACTTCTATGCCTCTGGCGATTTTGATGGTGCCTTGATTATCGGGAGCTGGGTCGCCTTCGATAACATTTCTGATATCAGCAAACATAGGCTCGGGACAGTCGCGCCCCCAGTTGACACCAGTTAGATGGTAATCTTTTTCGTTAGCGCCGACAGTCATATCTATGCAGTTTTGGATCGCAAAATCAGCGATCACAGGAATGCTAATGCCAACAGGGCCTAATGAACCAAAACCAGATCCAGTAATGGCTTTGACCGCTTCTTCACTGGCCATTGTCAAAGGAGCTTTAATCTGGGGTAGCTTTTCAGCTTTTATCGCATTGAGTTGATGATCTCCTCTGAGGCAAAGACAGACAAGCTCTCCCTCAGCTTCGGCCTCTACGAATAAAGTCTTGATAGTCTCAGATTCTGCAACTTTTAAAAATTCAGCCAAGTCAGCGATAGTCTTTAGCTCTGGTGTGTGTAAACGTTCCATAGTTAATTGAGGGTTAGAGCGATCTGTTGTTGGTGCAAAGGTAGGTGCCATTTCAACGTTGGCTGCGAAGTTGCCATTCTCTACATAGGCGATATCATCTTCGCCGCTGTCTGCGAGTACATGGAATTCCTGCGAGGTGTCTCCACCAATGCTGCCACCATCTGCCATAACCGCACGGTACTCCAGACCTAAGCGAGTAAATATGCGATGATAGGCATCATGCATATCATTGTAACTTTGTTGTAGTGACTCGGCGTCTGTGTGGAAAGAGTAGGCGTCTTTCATGATAAACTCACGTGAGCGCATCACCCCAAATCGCGGTCGAATCTCGTCTCTAAACTTAGTCTGTATTTGGTAGTAATTGACTGGCAATTGCTTGTAGCTGCGTATTTCATTGCGAGCGAAATCGGTAATGATCTCTTCATGGGTAGGCCCTACACAGAACTCACGATCATGTCTGTCAGTCAAGCGCAGCAACTCAGGTCCATACTGTTGCCAGCGGCCAGATTCTTCCCAAAGATGGGAGGGCTGAATGGCAGGCATGAACATCTCCAACGCACCAGCGCGATCCATCTCTTCTCTAACGATGGTCTTAACATTTTGGATAACTTTAAGGCCTAGGGGAAGCCAGGTGTATATACCAGAGGCAACGCGGCGAATTAACCCTGCTCGTAACATTAATTGATGCGAAATGACTTCTGCGTCAGCAGGGGTTTCTTTGATGGTGTTTAAGGGAAATTGCGAGGTTTTCATGCAGCTCCTACAGCCAAATATTTAAGTAAAAAAGATAAAAAATTCGGACTACAGTGTAGCCCGAAGTGTATAGAATATAAAGCCGCGTTGACCTTCTGAGTTGATTAAATCGTTATGTAGCTATCTTTTTATTAGTGATAATATTTTTTAGCAAACTAAAAACTCAACAAGTTAGCTTAAATCATAACCTCTTTCGTCGTGCTCGCTAATATCCAAGCCAATAACTTCAGACTCTTCATCCACTCGTAGTGGTGAGACTAGATTGATGGCTTTTAATAGTATGTAGCTAACAATGGCTGTATACACCAATGTGGCAACAACACCAATAAACTGCGCCCAAACTTGACCGCCCATGGTTGAGATTCCAGCGCCAGTATTAAAACCAAGGCCACTAAATATGCCAAGATCTGGAGAGCTAAAAACGCCCGCTAGTAAAGTACCCAATATTCCACCCACGCCATGAACGGGGAATACATCCAAAGAGTCATCGATTTTGACTTTCTGCTTTATCCACAGCGTGCACCAAAAGCAAACAAAGCCTGCAGATATACCAATAATGACTGCACCACCAGGGCCAACAAAACCTGATGCAGGTGTAATAGTGCCAAGCCCTGCAACCATGCCGGTTACACCACCTAGTACACTTGGCTTACCGTATTTAATGCGCTCGATTAATAGCCATGTCAGTACACCTGCCGCAGCAGATATGTGGGTAACTAGCATTGCCATGGCGGCGGATCCATTTGCGGCTAATGCGCTGCCGCCATTAAACCCATACCAACCAACCCAGAGGAGACCAGCTCCAGTAACTGTCATAGTTAGATTATGCGGAGGTAGCGCGATTTGACCAAAGCCTTTGCGAGGGCCTAACACCAGCGCTGCGATTAGGGCTGCGACTCCAGCGGTAATATGCACCACCGTGCCACCGGCAAAGTCATATAAGCCGATGGTGGCTAGCCAGCCACCACCCCATACCCAGTGCGTTACAGGGATGTAAACCGCGATTAACCATAGACAAGAGAATAGCAACATAGCGGTAAAGCGCATTCTTTCGGCAAAACCACCAATAATAAGTGTTGGTGTGATGATGGCGAAAGTCATCTGAAACAGTGCAAACAGTGCCTCGGGAATTGTACCGCTTAGGCTATTAACGCTAATATTGGCGAGCATGAGCTGGGAGAAATCCCCGATTAAAGCATTGCCTTCTCCGAATGCTAGACTGTAACCAAAAGCTAGCCATAATAAAGACATGGCAGCCGCTATGGTAAAACACTGTATAAGCACCGAGAGGATATTCTTGCTGCGAACCAATCCACCATAAAATAGAGCAAGTCCCGGTAAGGTCATTAACAGCACCAAAGCGGTGCAACAGAGTATCCATGCGGTATCAGCGGCGTTAAAAGCATTGTTGTCTTGCCCTAGCAGAGTGGGGCTTATAAAAAGTATAAGCGATGAAACAAGGATCTTGAGTGGGTGCATTGAATAACTCCTTTCTGATTTTTATTGGATCATTAGTGTTAAGTGGTTAGCAGGAAGCGAGCTTAGGCTCGCTATATAGTTAAATATCTAATCAATAACAAGCTATATCTGTAGCAATATCTGTGCCAAACTAACTTGTGATGAGCTTGAAAGGCATCTGGTGAGGTGTTTTCAATAATGGTATTAAGGTCGTTGTGGCTTTGGTTAAGGAGATAAAAAAATGTTCGTGGAAAATAGATGGTTTTTTTCTCGAGATAAGTGCATTTAGCGGTTGACGCTTTAGCACTTTAACTTTACTGTTCAATGTTTTGAGCACCAGCGGTGCTTAGGTAGCTTTTTGTCACAAATTTACCATTAATTAAGCTAATGTATCTAAAAATATATAGTTTTGATTATGTAACCTAGTTTTTTGGAGTTCTGGTGGAATTAAACGGCGCAGAAATTCTTGTTCAAAGTTTAAAGCAAGAAAATGTAGATATTGTATTTGGTTACCCCGGCGGGGCAGTGTTAAATATCTATGACGCAATTTACGCACAAAATTATGTGAACCATATATTGGTGCGTCATGAGCAAGCAGCAAGTCACGCAGCGGATGGTTATGCGCGCACAAGCGGCAAGCCGGGAGTGGTGTTGGTAACATCTGGGCCGGGGCTGACAAATGCGGTAACGGGGATTGCCACAGCGTTTATGGACAGCATTCCAATGGTGGTGTTTTCTGGACAAGTCGCTACGCAGTTCATTGGCAACGACGCTTTTCAAGAAGTTGACTCCGTTGGCATCACTCGCCCTTGTGTCAAGCACAACTTTCTAGTGAAAGATGTCAAAGATCTAGCAGAAACGATTAAACGTGCTTTTCATATCGCGACGACTGGTCGGCCGGGTCCGGTATTAATCGACTTGCCTAAAGATGTTACCGTTGCGACGACTGAGTTCAAGTACCCTCAAAAAGTTGATATTCGTTCTTATAATCCCACAATTAAGGGGCATTCAGGGCAAATCAAGCGTGCTCTGAAAATGATTAAGCAGTCTAAACGACCAATTGTTTATTCTGGTGGTGGTGCAGTTATTGATAATGCTAGCAAAGAATTAAGAGAGTTCGTGAGCAAGTTGAACTTGCCGATCACTCAAACTTTGATGGGGTTGGGTGCTTTTCCTGCCAGCGGCGAGCAATTCGTGGGTATGCTGGGAATGCATGGTACCTATGAGTCAAATATGGCTATGCATGATTCGGATTTGATTATTGCTATCGGTGCTAGATTTGATGACCGAATTACTGGGAAGTTAGATAAATTTGCCCCCTATGCCAAAGTGGTTCACATTGATATTGATCCTTCTAGTATAGCCAAGAATATTCCGGTTGATATTCCAATTGTGGGATCGGTAACGGATGTATTGACAGAGTTCCTTGGCTTGATGGCAAAAAATGATTATTCACCGAATCCAACTGACTTAGAGAACTGGTGGAATCAAATTAATCAATGGCGTGCAGTTGATAGCTTGGCTTATAAAAAAGACGATAGCATTATCAAACCGCAATATGTGATAGAAATGTTGCATAAGGTAACTGAAGGTAAGGCTATCGTAACCTCAGATGTAGGGCAGCACCAAATGTGGGCGGCTCAGTATTATCATTTTGATCAACCTAGGCAATGGATTAACTCCGGTGGTCTTGGGACAATGGGCTTCGGTTTGCCAGCAGCGATGGGTGCTAAATTGGCTTCTCCTGAAAGTGACGTGGCTTGTATTACTGGTGAGGGTAGTATTCAGATGATGTTGCAGGAGTTGTCGACTATGTTGCAGTATCAGACTCCTGTGAAAGTGGTTAATTTAAATAACCGCTACCTAGGTATGGTAAGGCAGTGGCAAGAGTTTTTCTTTGAAAATCGCTATAGCATGTCTTACATGGATGCGTTACCAGATTTTGTAAAACTGGCGGAATCCTATGGTCATGTAGGCATGCAGATAGAAAAACCTGCTGATGTTGAGGGAGCTTTGATTGAGGCGTTTAAAATGAAAGACAGAACTGTTTTTATGGATTTCTTGACCGATCAAAAAGAAAATGTGTTCCCTATGATTGCTTCTGGTGCTGCGCATAATGAAATGCTGTTAGCTGGTCGTGATGAGATGAAGTCAACCCATGATGACGGCATGTCATTAGTCTAGCTGTAGTTTAAGGAGCAAAATATGAAAGCAACACTCACAATCTTGTTAGAGAACGAAGCTGGCGCGCTTTCACGAGTCGCAGGACTTTTTTCTGCGCGCGGATATAATATCGAAAGCCTGTGCGTTGCCCCAACTGAAGATCCTACGATGTCTAGAATGACATTGGTGACCAGTGGTGGTGAGCAAGTTATAGAGCAAATAGTCAAACAGCTAAATAAGCTGATAGATGTGGTGAAGCTACAAGAGCTAACGGATGGTTTGCATGTTGAGCGAGAACTAATGTTGGTTAAAGTTATCACTGATGAGAGCTTGCGTGGTGAGTTATTAAGGTTGGCTCAGATATTTAGAGGCAATATAGTTGATGTGGCTTCAGACTGCTATACCATTGAAATAACTGGTTCAAGTGATAAACTCACCGCCTTTCTTGAGGCGTTGCCTCAGGGGAGTATTTTGGAAGTAGCGAGGTCAGGCGAAGTTGGTCTAGCAAGAGGAAGTCGGTCGCTTAAGTTGTGATGGTTCGGGCGCTATGCGCTAGAAATGATTTAAATTTAGTAAACTCAGTAAAACTCAGGAAGTAAGAAATGGCAATGAATGTATATTACGATAAAGATTGTGACTTAAGCCTAATCAAAGGCATGAAGGTCGTTATCGTTGGTTATGGTTCGCAAGGTAATGCACATGCGAATAACCTAAAAGACTCTGGTGTTAGTAATGTTGTGGTTGGTCTTCGTGAAGGTTCTGCAACAAGAGCCAAAGCAGAGAAGGTTGGCTTGACAGTTGATACTGTGCAAAATGCGGTAAAAGATGCTGATGTTATTATGATTTTGGCACCAGATGAATTGCAAGCTAGTATCTATAATTCAGATATTGCCCCTTATGCTAAGCAAGGTGCTACTTTAGCTTTTGCACATGGTTTTAATATTCATTTTGATCAAATCGTGCCTCGTGAAGATATGAGTGTGGTGATGATTGCGCCAAAAGGCCCAGGTCATACAGTGCGTTCAACCTATCGTGAAGGTGGTGGCGTGCCATGTTTGATAGCTGTAGGTCAAGATGCTTCTGGCCGCTCAAAAGAGCTGGCGCTATCTTACGCTAGTGCTGTTGGTGGTGGTCGTTCAGGCATTATCGAGACTACTTTCAAAGAAGAGACCGAAACGGATCTGTTCGGTGAGCAGGCAGTACTTTGTGGTGGTGCGTCTGCACTTGTTCAAGCGGGCTTTGAAACATTGGTTGAGGCAGGTTATGAGCCAGAGATGGCGTACTTTGAGTGTTTGCATGAGCTAAAGTTGATTGTAGATCTTATGTATGAGGGCGGTATTGCAAATATGCGTTATTCAATCTCTAATACTGCTGAGTATGGTGATGTGACACGTGGCCCACGCATTGTGACAGAAGATACTAAGAATGAAATGCGTAAAATTTTGAAAGAGATTCAAACTGGCGAATTTGCCAAGGAGTTTATTTTAGAGAATACGGCTAATCATTCTTCACTAAAAGCTAAGCGTCGTATTGCTTATGATCATCCGATTGAACAGGTGGGCGGCAAGTTGCGAGCTATGATGCCTTGGATTGGCAAGAATAAGATTGTTGATCACGAAATCAACTAAATCGGATTAGAATTTTCATCATAGGTTTTTATGAAATATGGTGAAGAAATTTGTAAAAGGGTGCTTGTGCACCCTTTTTTTTACTTGCTTTAATTTAAATAGCATTTAATGCAATTTGTCTGGCTAACTCCCTTGCAATTTTTATGATGTGTTTGTATACTGCGCGCCTTGCTGAGATGCAGTTGCATACAGCAGTGTTGCGGGGTGGAGCAGTTCGGTAGCTCGTCGGGCTCATAACCCGAAGGTCGTAGGTTCAAATCCTACCCCCGCATCCAATTAGATTTCAAAAAGATGGGCCTTGGGCCCTTTTTTTGTGCCTAAATTTTGTGATTAGTTTAGATGAGTAGTAGAATAGAGTAGATATGTATAGGCATCCAATAGCGTTAGAAATAGAATCGCTGATAGAGTCTACAGTTGTGGGTCTCGGTTGCGAGCTTGTTGGTGCTGAATTTAAACCCAGTCAGTACGGTTCATTACTCAGGCTTTATATAGATGCTGAAAATGGTGTTGGTTTAGCTGAATGCGAAAAAGTAAGTCGTCAGGTTGGTGCTTTACTAGATGTACATGATCCTATTCAAAACGAGTATAACTTAGAAGTATCCTCTCCTGGAACTGATAGGCCACTGTTTAAGCTTGAACACTTTCAAGTATATGCAGGTGAACGCGCTAAGCTTGTTTTAAGCTCGGCCTATCAAGGGCGCCGAAGATTTACTGGCATTCTTGGTAAAGTGAAAGATGATAAAATAGAAATTACATTAGATGATGGGCAGTTGTTCGCTGTGCCGTTTGATATGTTGACCGAAGGGCGACTGGCGCCATTGAGTCCAGTGCTCACCAAAAATAAACGTTAATTGTTTCAGATATTTTGCCGAATTAGGCCTAGGAACTGATGATGAATAAAGACATTTTATTAGTAGCGGAAGTCGTCTCAAATGAAAAGGGTGTATCCCAGAGCATTATCTTTGAGGCAATTGAGTCAGCACTTGCCATGGCAGCCAAGAAAGCCTCTGGTGAAGAAATTGACACGAGAGTACAGATTGATCGCTTAACAGGTGATTATGTGACTTTTCGTCGCTGGCGCATTGTGACGGATGAAGAGTATACAGACGATTTGGTTGAAGTAATCATTGAAGATGAGCAGGAGAAGCGTCCTGATGAAGCTCTTGTTCTTGGTGAATATGTTGAAACGGAAATTGATAATGCAGAATTTGGCCGTATTTCAGCGCAGAACGCGAAGCAGGTTATCGTGCAAAAAATGCGTGAAGCTGAGCGAAACAAAACCGTGCAAGAATATCAATCTCGTGTTGGTGAGTTGATCAGTGGTCAGGTCAAAAGAATCGATCGTTCAGGGGATGTAATTATTGATCTCGGTGATTATGTTGAGGCGGTAATTCAAAAGAAAGATATGATCAACAGAGATCACCTCCGCACAGGTGATCGTGTTAGAGGTTATATCCGTGAAGTATCTCATCAGCAGAGAGGGCCTCAAATATTTTTAAGCCGTACAGTTCCGGAATTTTTAATTGAGTTATTTCGTATTGAAGTGCCAGAGATTGGCCAGGGTATGATTGAGATTAAAGGTGCCGCTCGTGATCCTGGACAACGTGCTAAGATTGCGGTGAAAAGCCATGATGTTCGCGTAGACCCTATCGGTGCCTGTGTTGGTATGCGTGGCTCACGTGTGCAAACGGTTATGGATGAGTTGGAAGGTGAGCGTATTGATATCATCTTATTTGATGATGATACCGCGAACTATGCAATTAAAGCGATGGCTCCAGCAGAGGTGAAGTCTATCGTCGTCAATGAAGCTCGCAACTCGATGGATATTGCAGTAGATGAAGATAATTTATCTAAAGCGATTGGCCGAGGAGGACAGAATATTCGTTTGGCATCGCAGCTGCTAGGCTGGGAGCTGAATGTAATGACCGAAGAAGCGGCAAAGCAGAAAGCGACCCAAGAGAACACTCAGTATATTGAGATGTTTAATGAAGCGCTTGATGTTGAAGAGGATATTTCGTCGATTCTAGTTCGGGAAGGTTTTATCAGTGTGGAGCAGTTAGCTTATGTGCCACTATCTGAGCTAGAAGAAATTGACGAGTTTGATGACGAGATTGCCGAGGCGATTCAAGAGCGTGCTAATAGTGCTATTTTGACTAAGCGTTTGGCACGTCAGACATCGGATAAAAAACCAGATGAAGATTTGCTAACGATGGAAGGTATGGATGAAGATCTTGCTTATTTGTTAGCAGAAAACGATATCATTAGTATGGAAGACCTTGCTGAGCTTGGCGTGGACGAAGTGGTAGAGACTACCAGAATTGACCCGAGAAGGGCTTCTGATTTAATTATGACAGCCAGAGCACCCTGGTTTGAAGAAGAACAAGGTTAGTGACTTTGATAGTTACAGGAGGATTTCATGGCTGATATAACCGTTAAAAAACTCGCTGCAGATTTAGGTTATCCAACCGATAAGTTGTTGGAGCAATTGTTGGCTGCAGGGATAGCAGTGTCTGGAGAAGAGGCTGGGCTTTCGGATGAGCAAAAGCAGAAATTGCTTGCTCATTTGACAGCAAGTGCAAAGCCAAAATTGGGCGCTAAGAAATTAAGCTTAGGTGGCAAAGCAAAAACATCAACAGCTGATACTGGCGGAGTTTCAGTCAGAAAGGTGCGCTCTGTTAGCACGCCTTCAGAGCCTGCGGTTAATGTCAGCGAAGAGGCGAAGAAGCGCCAAGAGCTAGTTCAAGCGAAGATTGAAGAGGAAAAGCGCTTATCAGAAGAGTCTAATGTTGCCAGAAAGAAGCGTGAAGCTGAAATTCGCGCTGAAAAAGAAGCACTTAAAAAGATTATTGAAGCGGCTAAAAACGAAGCAGAAGCAGCAGAAAAGGCACCTGAAACAGAAGCGCAACCAGAACCTATAGCTAGTGATGTTAAAGAATCAAAGGTTGAGCCTTCAACAAAACAGGCTGTAGAAGAAACGCCTAAGGCGCCGAGCATTCAACAGCAGCAACCTACCTTCAAAGAGCCAGAAGAAGTTGCGACTAAAAAGAAAAAGAATGCCCCTAAAGTTCGTAAGAAAGAGTTAGAAAGTACAACGCTTTCTGCAATGGAGCTTTATGAACAAGAACAAGAGATTTTACGAGCTGCAGAAATTGATGCGGAAAAAGAAGCGGCGAATAATAAGCAGAAATCTAAAAAGAAGGTTGCTTTGCCTAAAAATCAGCATGGCTTTAAGAAGCCGACTGCGCCAATTGTCTATGCGGTAGATATCCCAGAAGCGATTACAGTTTCTGACTTGGCAGCGAAAATGTCTGTTAAATCGACCGTTGTTATTAAAGCGCTAATGAAGCTTGGGATGATGGTCACAATTAATCAGTCCTTAGATCAGGATACTGCTGTAATTGTAGTTGAAGAACTAGGCCACACTGCCAATTTGGTAGCTGCTGATACGGTGGAAGATGCTCTGGAAGAAGATCATCACGTTAATGAGACGGATGCTAAACCTAGACCTCCTGTTGTTACTATCATGGGTCACGTTGATCACGGTAAAACATCATTGCTAGACTATATCAGAAAAGCAAAAGTTGCTGATGGTGAAGCGGGTGGAATTACTCAGCATATCGGTGCATATCGAGTGCAGTCAGAAGGTGAAACTATTTGTTTCTTAGATACGCCTGGGCACGCGGCATTTACTGCAATGCGTTCGAGAGGGGCTAAAGCGACTGATATCGTTATTTTGGTAGTGGCTGCTGATGATGGTGTTATGCCACAAACTATCGAAGCTATTCAACATGCTAAAGCAGCAGAAGTACCGATTATTGTGGCCATTAATAAGATTGATAAACAAGGTGCAGATCCTGAGAAAATCTTAGGTGAGTTAGCGCAACATGAGGTAGTTACTGAAAGTTGGGGTGGCGATATCTTGATGGCGAAAGTCTCTGCTCATACTGGTGAAGGCATTGATGATTTATTATCTCAAGTCTTAATGCAATCTGAAGTGCTAGAACTTAAGGCTCCTGTATCTGGAGCTGCAAAAGGCGTTGTTGTTGAATCACGTCTAGATAAAGGCCGTGGTGCAGTAGTGACTTTACTTGTGCAACAAGGCGAACTTAAGAAAGGCGATATGGTGCTTTGTGGTCTTGAGTTTGGACGTGTTAGAGCAATGTCAGATGACAAAGGAAAGACTATCCAATCGGCAGGGCCGTCGACACCAGTAGAGATATTTGGATTATCAGGTGTACCAGAAGCTGGGGACGATTTCTTGGTGACTCCGAATGAGAGAAAAGCCAGAGAAGTAGCGCTACATCGTCAAGAAAAATCTAGAGAAACCAAACTTGATAGCAGGTCTGCGGTTACTTTGGATAATCTATTCTCGCAGATGGAAGAGAGTCAAATGGGAACTGTTAATATTGTCTTAAAGGCGGATGTTAATGGTTCGGTAGAAGCATTAAAAGACGCGTTGCTTAAGCTTTCTAACTCGGAAGTAAAAGTCAATATAGTGGGATTTGGCGTCGGCGGCATCAGTGAGTCTGATGTGACTTTGGCAACGGCATCGAATGCTATTCTAATCGCTTTTAATGTTAGAGCAGAAGCATCTGCTCGTAAGCTGATAGAACAAGAGCAGGTTGATGTTCGCTATTACAGCATTATCTATGAGGCAATTGAGCAAGTTAAGCAGGCGCTTGAGGGTCTGTTAGCTCCTTCATTCAAAGAAGAAGTTATCGGTCTTGCGCAGGTTCGCGATGTATTTAAGTCACCTAAATTTGGGGCCATTGCAGGTTGTTTGGTTATGGATGGTGTTGTTAAGAAGTCTAACCCAATTCGTGTGCTGCGAGATAATGTTGTTATTTATGAGGGTGAGCTTGAGTCTCTTCGTCGATTCAAAGATGATGTTAAAGAGGTTCAATCCGGTACTGAATGCGGTATTGGGGTTAAAAACTATAATGATGTACGAGCTGGTGATGAAATAGAAGTCTATGAGAGAATAGAAGTGAAGCGTACATTAGAGTCGGCTAAAATCTAAATGGCTGATCCAACCCGACTTCGTAGAATCGGCGAGCAAATACGCATTGAGCTCGCCAAGCTCTTGTTGAATGATATCAATGATCGACGCTTAGCATTTGTGTCGATTACTTATATTGAAGTTGCCAGAGACTTGTCTCACTCTAAAGTCTTTTTCACTTATATAGGCGATGCTGCTGAGCGAGTTGAGATAAAAGGTTTACTTAATGAGTCTGCGAAAGAGTATCGCTATCAACTGGCGCAAAGGCTTAAATTGAGGGCAATGCCATCATTGACTTTTCGCTATGATGAGTCCATTGAAAAAGGTGCAGATTTGCAAAGTAAAATAGAAAAACTCAGCAAAGAGTTGTCAGCGGATTTGGATGACTGATCGAACTCTCAATTTGATTATTGGTCATCTTTATTTCTTTCTCAATATTTTCAAATTACTCTCCTAGGTTAGCTATATGAATCACCTCAGTAGAGCAGTCAATGGAGTCTTGCTGCTTGATAAGCCTGCTGGTCTGTCGTCAAATAAAGTTCTACAGCAGGTTAAGCATAAGCTAAAAGCCAAAAAAGCAGGTCATACTGGAACATTAGATCCTATGGCAACAGGTATGCTGCCAATCTGTTTTGGTGAAGCTACTAAGATTGCACAATACTTACTTAGTGATGGTAAAACTTATCAATTTACTATTAAATTGGGTGAGCGTTCTGATACTGGTGATGCTGATGGCGCGATTGTCGAGCAAGTTGCTATTCCTGATTTTGATAAGACCGAGGTAGAGCGAGTATTGGCATCTATGTTGGGTGCTCAATCGCAAATTCCACCAATGTATTCGGCTTTAAAGCAAAATGGTCAGCCATTGTATAAGCTGGCAAGAAAAGGGCTTTCTGTAGAAAGAGCAGCTAGAGATATTACTATTAGCAAGCTAGAGCTGCTGAGCTGTGGTAAGACTGAACTTAGCTGCGTTTGCAGTTGTTCCACAGGAACTTATATAAGAGTTTTGGCAGAGGATATCGCTAAAAAACTCGGCACTGTTGGGCATTTAACAGAACTGAGAAGGACACATCTTTCCGCTTTCGCAGGTCAATCGATTTATACAGTGGATAATGTTGTTACTGGTCAGTATCAGTTAATTCGCATCGATGATTTGAATATTGGATTGGAACGTATCGTTGTGGAGTCGTTGATAGCTGAAAGGCTTGCTAATGGCCAAAGAGTATTGGCAACAGATATTAAAGATGGCGAGATAGAAAACATTGTTGAAGATCTCATAGTCTACGATGGTGCAAAGTTGCTTGGAATTGGTAGCATTATGGTATCTGATAATGGCAACTTATTATTGAAACTTAAACGACGGATCCATTAGTAATACAATTTTAAAACTAATCTAACGAGGTTAGGGTAATATTTCAGCTCAGTGCATAAATAAATTGTCTCCTTTGCCAAATGCGGGTAGAATGCTGCGCTTCTATATCAAGTCTTGAGTGTCCACAGGGTTTGATATGTTTTTAAAATTGGACTCCCAGAGGTAAATATGACTATTTCAGTAGAAGAAAGAGCGAAAATTGTATCCGATTATGGCAAATCGCCAACAGATTCTGGCTCTTCAGATGTTCAAGTTGCATTGTTAACAGCGCGTATCAATGATTTACAAGCGCATTTCAAAGATCATAAGCATGATCACCATTCACGTCGTGGCCTTTTACGCATGGTGAACCAGCGTCGTAAATTATTAGATTACATTAAGCGTAAAGATCAAGAGCGTTACAAATCTCTTATTCAACGTCTTGGTTTACGTCGTTAATCACCCAATTCAAAAAATATTGCTTTTAAAGCTCGAGGTTAATTCGTGGCAAAATTTACAAAGACATTTCAGTATGGAAAACATCAAGTCACATTAGAGACTGGCGAGATAGCTCGTCAGGCTACTGGTGCGGTAATGGTTGATGTTGATGGTACTAAGCTTTTAGTTACTTGTGTAGCAGCAGCGGAAGCTGATGCCTCAAGAGACTTTTTCCCTTTGACAGTTAATTATCAGGAAAAATTTTATGCGGCAGGCCGCATTCCTGGTGGTTTTAACAAGAGAGAGGGGCGTCCTAGTGAAAAAGAGACATTGATTTGTCGATTAATTGATAGGCCTATCAGGCCTTTATTTCCTGAAGGCTTTGTAAATGAAGTTCAGATAATTGCTACAGTTATGTCTCAGAATCCTGAAGTGGATTCTGACATTCCAGCCCTTATCGGTGCCTCGGCAGCTGTTGCGCTAACTGGGCTACCAGTTAGCTCATTAATTGGCGCTGCAAAAGTTGGCTATCAAAATGGCGAATACTTACTAAACCCAACAGTTTCAGAGCTTGAAGAAAGCAACCTTGAGCTTGTTGTTGCTGGTACTGAGTCTGCTGTTCTAATGGTTGAGTCTGAAGCAACGGGATTAAGTGAAGAAGTGATGTTAGGGGCAGTGATGTTCGGTCACGAGCAACTACAGACAGTTATAACAGCTATCAACGAACTGGCTGTTGAATCTGCAGTACAACCATTTGCTTGGACTGCGCCAGAAACCAATACTGAATTATTGGCTTCGTTAAATTCTCTAGTCAAAACTGACCTAGAAGCAGCTTATGATATCCAAGAAAAGCAGGCGCGTCGGGCAAGTATTGATAAAGCCATGGATAAGGCGTTAGAAGCACTAGTGTCTGAAGAAGAGACAGGTTATACAGAAAATGAAGTTAAGGCTTATTTCAAAAAAGTAGAAAAGAACATTGTCCGTGGCAGCATTATTGCTGGTAATCCACGTATAGATGGTCGAGATAATAAGACAGTTCGCCCTCTGAATATGAACCTTGGTGTGCTGCCAAGAGCACATGGTTCTGCGGTATTTACTCGCGGTGAAACCCAAGC
Organism: uncultured Gammaproteobacteria bacterium; assembly: GCA_929200405.1. Lineage (GTDB taxonomy): Bacteria > Pseudomonadota > Gammaproteobacteria > Cardiobacteriales > CAKMZF01 > CAKMZF01. The sequence goes on from CAKMZF010000013.1 coordinate 14,760, forward strand.
CTTAGTTGTTACTACGCTAGGGACTGACAAAGATGCACAGATTATAGATGCAATTGTTGGTGAAAATCGTGACCGCTTGTTATTCCACTACAACTTCCCTCCGTTCAGTGTTGGTGAAGCAGGCCGTGTTGGTTTCACTAGCCGACGTGAAATTGGTCATGGAAGGTTGGCAAGAAGAGGCGTACAAGCGGTTCTGCCAACTCAAGAAGAATTTCCATATGTGCTAAGAATCGTTTCAGAAATTACAGAATCAAATGGTTCTAGTTCAATGGCTTCTGTTTGTGGTGCTAGCTTGTCTTTAATGGATGCAGGCGTGCCAATTAAAGCACCCGTTGCTGGTATTGCGATGGGTCTTATTAAAGAAGATGCAGGTTTTGCAGTGCTGACCGATATTCTGGGTGACGAAGATCATTTAGGCGACATGGACTTTAAAGTTGCAGGTACTAAAGAAGGTGTAACTGCGTTGCAAATGGATATCAAAATTGATGGCATTACTCAAGAGATTATGTCTCAAGCATTATCTCAGGCATATGACGCCCGCCAGACAATACTAGACCAGATGAATGATGTCATTTCAGAGCCAAGATCAGAAGTATCAGAATTCGCTCCACGTATCTATACCACACGTATTGATCCTGAGAAAATACGTGACGTTATTGGCAAAGGTGGAGCAGTAATCCGTGACATCACTGAATCCACTGGTACAACTATTGACATCAGTGATGACGGTACTATCAGTGTAGCTGCTCTAACCAAAGATGCTGCTAACGCTGCATTGGCTAGAATTGAAGAAATTACAGCTGATGTTGAGGTAGATAAGATCTATAACGGTAAAGTTGTCAAGATTGCTGACTTCGGTGCTTTCGTGAATCTATTGCCAGGCAGAGATGGCATGGTACATATTTCTCAAATTGCCAATGAGCGAGTAGAGAAAGTAACGGATTACCTCAAAGAAGGTGATATGGTCAATGTTAGAGTCATGGAAATTGACCGACAAGGTCGGATCCGGCTAACCATGAAAGACATAGAATAAAAGTTAATAGGAGAGGTGCCGGAGTGGTCGAACGGGCCCGCCTGGAAAGCGTGTGTACGGGGAACCGTACCGAGGGTTCGAATCCCTCTCTCTCCGCCATTTAACTTCATCTTTCATTGCTTGAAATCCAGACATGACCAATCACGAAAATTGCTACCGTGAGGAATCTGATGAAATAGATATATTAGATATTATCAGATTCTTTCTTAAATCTAGGTATTTGCTATTACTATTCTGTCTTATCGGTCTTCTGCTTGCTTTTTTCGTAAGCTTTATAATGCCAAAAGAATATAAAGCAACGGCGACCATCGCGCCTATGCAATTTTCAATTGTAAATCCAAGCTTTAATTTGTTGACAGGTAATGCCGTTAAGAGAAGATTGGCTATCCCTACCCTGTATTCAGAATCTGAAATTAGTGCCTGTAATGTCGAACCGGATGATGGCTATCATGTTTTAAGTAAACTAGTTGCAGTAGAAATTCCAAAAGACAGTTCCCTTTTTTCAATTTCAGTTACTCGAAGTACGCATGAGGGAGCAATTAATTGCTTATCCGCTATATTTGATATGTTGCAAACTCAGCAAGAGGATTTCAAAAAGCCGTTTATTGAGCTAATGGAAGAAGAGCTGGTAGAATTAAATCATAGATTAAAAGATGTACAAAGTATTCTCGTGGGTTTTCAGCAGAACGATATTTTTACAACCACTTATTTTGATAAAAGAATCGAGCAAAAAGAATTAGAAAACCGAATCTATAAACGAGAGAAAGATATAGAATTTGCCAAGAGATCCTCTATAGAGTTAGTAGCTCCTATATACACACCTAGTAAATCTACGGGGATGTCGCTAACGCTTATGTTGGTACTGGGCTTGTTTTTCGGATTTTTGTTTGGAATCTTTGTGGCGATGTTTCGAGAATTCATTAGTAAAGTAAAGCAAGAACTATAATATAAGACCATTTTTCGCCTTGCTACTTGAGTAGCATGAGATTGTTAGATAGAGCTATATTTCTTACTTTATCTATGAAGAAGAGGTCAAACAAAGCAGATTGTATAATGTTTTTGCTAGAGGTGTAAGTAAGTGATCAATACCGCGATAATACCTGTTGCTGGCTTGGGGACAAGAATGTTGCCAGCTACCAAAGCTATTCCCAAAGAGATGCTTCCTATTATAGACAAGCCGTTGATACAATATATTGTCGAAGAGTGTGCTTTGGCAGGTATCACTAATATAGTTCTAATTACCCATAGCAGTAAGAATTCGATCGAAGACCATTTTGATGTTAGTTTTGAGTTAGAAAGTACTTTGGAGAAACGGGTTAAGCGGCAGCTTCTGGCAGAAGTGCAGTCTATCGTACCAGAGAATCTGTCAATAATGCATATTCGCCAAGGAAAACCCCTAGGTCTTGGGCATGCAATTCTAATTGGTCGCAAGATAGTGGGAAATAACCCTTTTGCGGTTGTTTTACCCGATGTGTTAATTAATCGTTTTGATTGTGATTTATCCAGCTCTAATTTATTTGACATGATCCATCGGTATGAAACCACTGGCCATAGTCAGGTAATGGTAGAGGAGATAGATCTGCAATTATCGGAGAGTTATGGGATTGTTGATTTGGATAGTTCGAAGCTAGCTGTAGGCGAGTCAGAAGCTATCACTAGAATAGTCGAAAAGCCACAGCCCAGTAAAGCACCTTCGAATCTCGCGGTGGTTGGTCGTTATGTGTTCTCTAGAAGTATATGGGATATGCTAGAAGACACCCCTTTAGGCTTAGGAGATGAAATTCAACTAACCGATGCAATTGATAAGCTTCTAAAGCATGAAATGGTAGAGGCGTATAAGATTATAGGCAAGAGCCATGATTGTGGTACCAAAGAAAGTTATTTCTTAACTAATATAGAGTATATATTGCGATCACAGCGTTTTGGAGAGGAATTTTCTGTCAAAGCTGAGAAGTTAATTAATGAATTTTCTACCTAAAAAGGATTCTAAGACTGATTATTATCTAGTAACTTAAAGATATCAGCGTAACTCTGTTTTTCTTTGTGAGTTGAAAAATTGTCTTATTTCCTTGTCTCAGTTTTATAAATTCATTTCCCGAAATTAAGTTTTTGTGCATGATAATTATGATTTTTTAGAGATAGAGTAGGTGTTTATAATTAGTACATAAATTGTTTGTTATGATTAGCAAAAAGTTTATAGATATACGGTTTATCAACTTTTGACTAGAGTAATTAAAATAGGAATCTTTATGTATAAAATCAAAAGTAGCGTTAAAGAAATATTAGCAGTATTAGCTATTGTGCTGGTAATGCCTATTATGCAAGCTTGCACGATGGATGAGTCTGGGGCAAGTTCTCAGCCGAATATTAATGCTAAGTTGCAGCTTTGCACAGCGGATGTGAATGAATACGGCCATGCGTCAAGTTGCAACTGTCCTGAAGGTGGTACTTACAATGCCATGAAAGGTATGTGTTTGGATGATATTTCTGTGATCAATAAGGCGATCGCCTGTACAATGGATATCAATGAGTATGGTTTTTCATCGATGTGCCAATGCCCAGTAGACCATTATTACCACCCTGATAAAGGGACTTGTTCTACCTCAGCTCTTCAGACGATACCAGCACAAAATATCTATTCATCAGAGAAGCCAATTGCTTGTAGTAGAGATTTGAATCGCTTTGGTTTCCCTTCGTTATGCCAGTGCCCTGATAACCAGAGCTACTTTGCCGAGCAGGGTGTGTGCACTACAGGCCAGCCTTTAGTTTCTCCTTTAAATGTACAGGAGTAGATTCTCCTCATGTGTGTTATGTAGAGAAGGCGCTAATCAGTTCGGTCGTCCTATTGGCTGTGATTGTCTGGTAGGCTCCGCGTTACAATCCTGTTAAATGAGCCTTACTTTAAGTAGTATTTTAGCTTTTGTTTATCTTAAAGAGTTAGTTGATATCTTAATTGTCAGTTAACTCTACTATTCTGGCAGCTATCGCCTTAATTTTCCAATTTTCTCGCCCTCTCCCATTTTTCTTATTTCATAGGTGTCTCTCGATAACTATCAGTCCCAATAGTTGTGAATCCGTTAGCTGCTCTGCCAATTTTTGGTCAATTTAATGATATGACAAATAGTGAGGTATTAGATAGAGATGACTTTTTTATGAAAATTTGTGTCGAAGTTACATGCACATAGATCTGATGACTGCTTTATCATGGAAAATATAATGCATAGTTGCGGAATATTGTTGGCCATCAACTGCGTTAGTTTTTAGACATAAGTTCTTAGGCATAAATTTTAGTTAGGGAGAATGCAGATGAATACAGTGACAGGTGATGTGAATTTATCTGATGATAAAGTCGCACTTGAACTAGCGACATTGCCTATTGCTGAGGCAAGAGGTCTTCCTAATTGGGCTTATATATCCGAGCAAGCCTATAAACTGGATCGTGATACTGTAATGGGTCAACACTGGGCCTGTGTTGGTTTTGTCAGTGATCTTCCAAACGGGCAGATTGCTAAGCCGATTAATCATATGGGCTTGCCGCTGCTAATTACCCGAGACAAGTTTGGTGAAATACATGTGTTTCATAATGTCTGTAGTCATAGGGGGATGAAGTTAGTCTCTGAGACCACAGAGGTGCGCGGCATGATTCGTTGCCCTTATCATTCTTGGACTTATCAAACCGATGGAGAGCTAAAAAGCACGCCTCACCTCGGTGGTTATGGTCACCATCAAGTTGACGGGTTCAAACATTGCGAACATGGCTTAAAAGCCGTGAGAGCGGAGATATTTCATGATTTAATTTATATCAATCTCTCTAATGATGCTGCGCCGTTAGCAGAAACCATGAAGCCATTAACCGATAGCTGGAAGCAATATTTAGGTGATAATTATGATGTCAATAATTTCCTGCCAGTACCGGATGAGTCCTGTTCGTTAACCATAGAGGTGGAGTGTAATTGGAAGTTGGCAGTGGAGAATTATTTAGAGAGCTACCATCTGCCGTTTGTGCATCCCACGCTGAATAGCTATTCGCCAGTGCAGGACCACCGTAATGTGACCTATGCAGAGCATATTACTGGGCAGATTTCAACTAAATATACCCTGAGTGAGAGAGACGGGTTACAGCTACCGAGAATCTCTGACTGGCCAATAGATATTTTGAACTGTGCCGAGTATCCTGTCTTATATCCCAATACATTTTTTGGTATTCATGCCGATCAGTTTTTTGTTCAATATCTTGAGCCAATCAGTCCGACGAGGACTCGAGAGCATGTGCGGATATATTTCGTTGGTGAGGGAGCAACTCAGTCAGATTTTGATGATAATCGCCGAGATATTGCTAAAGCTTGGTCAGGGGTGTTTCAAGAAGATGTTATGGTGGTAGAGGGAATGCAATCGGGACGGGAATCTACCAGCTATGATGGTGGTAAATTCTCTCCGGTTATGGATGAGTTGACGCATCATTTTCATCGCTGGGTGAGCCATCACTATTTACAGCTGTCAACTAGCGATTAATGATTTTTGTCCATCTTAATGTTGCCGAAGAGACGTAAATTTTTACAGCAAGCAAGTGTTGTAAATTTTGGAATGTTGGCTGGGTTGCATGGTTTTTTGCCATTGTTGGCTTCTGAACATGGCGACCATATCGATAGGCAATATAGAATGCCAGATGAGAGTGCGGAGCACCAAAGAACATGGATGGCTTTTATCGCCAGTGAGGATATATGGGCTAAACGGCAAGTAGCAGAGGTGCAAAGAAATTTAGCTCTAATTGCAAGCACCATTGCTCGATATGAGCCAGTTTCTATGCTAGTTCGTCCTGAAGATAGAGAGATAGCCCAGCGATTATTGATAGCACATGAAGCTCAACAGTTTCCCATTACGTTGATTGATTCCTCATTGAACGATTTATGGATCAGAGACACTGGGCCTTGTTTTGTGCAAGATTCATCGGGAAAAAAGTATGCGGTTGATTTCAATTTTAATGGCTGGGGAGAGAAACAGGCGTATAGTAAAGATGCCGAGGTTGCAGCATTTATCGCCGAGCAAAGCCAAGTTCCGTTGATTAGCAGTTTGTTGACATTGGAAGGAGGCTGCTTTGAACTGGATGGTGAAGGCACTGCCATTATGACCGAGAGTTGTATTATTAATGACAATCGAAATCCTGGGTTGAGTAAAGCGGTGATAGAGCAGGAGCTTAAATCTCTATTAGGGTTAGAAAAAATTATCTGGCTCAAAGGGATTAAAGACAAAGATATTACCGATGGTCATACCGATTTTTATGCCAGATTCGTGCGACCAGGCATGGTGGTTGTGAGTCAAGATACCGATGTCGATTCTTACGATTATCAAATCACTAGAGACAATATAGAGGTGTTATCACAGGCGACAGATGCCCAAGGAAGTTCTTTTGAGTTGGTTATTTTGGAGACACCGTGGGACATTACTAGTAAATATGGCATAAAGGATTTTGCTGCGGGCTACGTCGGTTATTATCTTTGTAATGGTGCTGTGATTATGCAAAAGTTTGGTGATGTAGCGACAGATAGTGCTGCTAGAAAACAGTTACAACTGGCTTTTCCTGATCGAGTGATAGAGCAGATTGCAGTAGATGGCATCGCTAGCGGTGGAGGTTCTATTCATTGTGCTACACAGCAGGAGCCAAAAGTTTAAGTGCCTATCTGCCGTGCTTTAGATAAGGACAGGTTCTATCTCTAATTCTAGTCCAAAAGTCTGATCTACTTCTTCTTGGATATGTTCAATGAGCGCTTCTAATTGCTCAGCAGTGCCGTTGCCATGATTGACCAAAACCAAAGCTTGCTTGTCATAGGTGCCCACATCTTCATTGCGATAACCTTTTAAGCCGGCTTGATCTATCAACCAACCGCTAGGTATTTTACAGTTAGTTTTATTATCTACCCAGAAATGGGGCATATCTGGGTATTTTTCGAGCAATGGCTTGGCAATTTCAGCAGACGTCACTACATTCTTAAAGAAGCTACCGGCATTACCGATAGTACTGGGGTCTGGTAGCTTTGATTGCCGTATTTTCACCACTGCTTCAAACACTGCTTGTGGGGTAGTTTCGTTATCGCCAATGGCTTCCTCAATAGCGCTATAGTCAACTTGCGGCTTCCAAGTTTTTGGCAGGGAGAAGGTAACTCCGATAATCACATATTGACCTTTTGCGGCTTGTTTAAAGATGCTGTCCCGATAGCCGAACTTACAGTCCTCGCAGCTGAGCTTTTCAATCGCATGGGTTTTTAGGTTAATGACATGGACATCTGAAACAAAGTCTTTTAACTCTACGCCATAGGCTCCGATGTTTTGGATGGGGGCAGCACCAACAGTGCCAGGAATTAGGGCGAGATTTTCCAGACCAAACCACTGCTCAGAAAGAGCATAAGCAACAAAGCTGTGCCAGTGCACCCCAGCTCCTGCAAAGATGTAATAATTTTCAGCATCTTCGTGTATTTTCTGTATTCCACCAATCTCTATGTTGAGAACCAGACCGTCCCAGTCGCCCGTGAAAATAGTGTTGCTGCCGCCACCCAGTAGCAATAAAGGCAAGTCGTTGTCTTTGGCGTAGGTCAGTCCACTCAATAATGCATCAAGATTGGTGACGCTAGCAAAATACTTCGCCATTGCTGGTAGTCCAAAAGTATGTTTTTTCTGTAGGTCTACCTGTTCGATAACGGTAAATTCAGTGGTCTCGG
>CAKMZF010000013.1:22605-31367 GCA_929200405.1 uncultured Gammaproteobacteria bacterium
GATAGAATGAAGACCTTATCTTTTGGGAGAGAGAATGCGATTTATTGGTTGGTTAATTAAGTTAATTCTGCTTAGTGTGGTGCTGTTGATTATTGCAGCAGGCGTTCTATTTTATACGCTAGATGCTAAGCAAATTCAGCATATAGTGAGTCAACAAGTCAAAGAAAAAACAGGCTTAGTCCTTAAATTTACAGGCGACACTAAGCTCTCTTTTTATCCTAAAATTAACCTTCAAGCCAATGATATGGCGTTATATCAGGCTGATGGCAGCACGCCGATTGCTGGCATCCAATATGGGCAACTCAGTGTGGCGACCTTGCCGCTATTCAAAAAGCAAGTCAAAGCAGATGGTGTGGAATTAGAGGGTATGTATCTCAAATACTCGGTCAATAAGCGTGGCCGTAGCAATATTGACCCAATTGTGCAGTTGTTTACAGGTAAGCCAGCGCCAACTACAGATGCCGAAACCATCATGCAAAACCTAAGTGATGAGGTAAGCAGTGACTGGTCGTTAGCTGAGATTTCAATACCGAATATTTCTCTTAAAAAATCTGTGATTGAATATAAAGATGTTAGATCCGCGCAGGATATAAGTTTTGCTATTGATCATTTTCTAATCAGTCAGATTGACCTGCAGGAGAAACAAGCGTCTATTACCACTGATGTGATGTTTGATGACAATCATGGCGAGCCAATTAATTTTAATGGACAATTTGAGGTGGCTATAGAAGATAGAAATAGTCGATTTGCAATGAGAAATTTGGATGGTGTCGTTAAGTCTGCTCGCATTCCCTATGGAGATCAGCAGATTTCTCTTTCGGCACCGAGGGTGATTTGGCAGCAAGATGCGCAAAAGCTGCAAGCACAAAATTTACGTTTCTCCGGCAATGGTTTTACTGGGGAGCTATCAGCCGCGGCTCAGTTGGCAAAGCAGTTGAATTGGGAAGCAACTGTGCAACTTGAACCGTTTGCCCTTTCTAAGATAAACAACACTTTTAATCTGGGGCTGGATTTACAAAAAGATGCCAATATTAAGATAAATACCGTTACCTTACGTGGCAATAGCAAGTCGTTAGCGGCAAAAAATATCAGCATGCGAGTTGATGATTCGACTGTAACCGGAAATTTTCAACAGAACCTATCCAACGGTTTAAGCAACATAGATATTAAAGTTGATAGGTTAAATCTTGATACCTATTTACCAGCGAGTGATAACTCGTCGGAAATAGACACTACCGCGAGTATATTGCCAGTGGAAACCCTTCGTGAGCTGAAGATAAAAGGCAATGTGGCAGTGACTAACTTGGCGTATCAAGGCAATCTTTTGCAAGATATTCGCTGTGAATTAAATCCTGGGATGAGCGCAGATAAAAACGTATTCACCTGCCACTTTAGTGCCCAAGATCGTCAGCTTGAGGTGCGACTTGCCAGTCATGTTTCGGGGCCGAAACCGATTGTAGGCGTTGACGCTAAGATTATCCACGTACCGATTACAAAGCTGCTAGAGACAACCGATGCTAGAGGTATTATCAGTGGCTCTGTAGCTGGTGCAATCAAGCTGAGACTCAATGGGGATTCTATTCATCAATGGCAAAAAACCGCTGATGGTAATTTTAATTTTGACTTAGATAGCGGGGTGCTACATGGCATTAATGTGAATAATCTTATTCACGATGCCGTGGGTGCTTCGAACATTAACAATTTGAATCTGATATTGAACCTCACAGGAAATGAGCTGCCGCGTGAGCTAAATGACAATACTGAATTTACCGATACTAAGATACAGGGCAATATAGAAAATGGCATGATTGTAATGAACAACATCCGTGTGGCAACAGTAAACGGAGATTCGATAGCGGGTGTTGGCAGAATTCGGCTGAGTGATTTGGCAGTAGATATGCGATTTAATGTGAGATTACGAGCATTGCGCAAAAATAAATATCTTCAAGGCTATGACTGGCCTGTGACCTGTAATGGTTCGTTGCGCACACAGAGTGTTACCGATATTTGCGGTGGTGCTATAGGTAACTTGAAAACGGTAGTGGCCGAGGCGCTAAAGCGCAAAGTTACCCAAGAGGCTGAAGACTTAGCGAAACAGAAGATAGAAGAGCTGACCGGTATTAATATGGAAGGCAAGAGCATCGAGCAGGCTGTGGTTGAGAAAGCAGAAGAGAAGGTTGCTGAAGAGGTGCAAAAGCTGGACACTAAAATTAATGATAAATTGGATAAGCAGAAGCAGAAGATTACCAAACAGTTAGAAGAAAAAATTAAAGATGATCTGGGCTCATCATTATTAAAAGGACTTTTTGGTAATTAATTATTGAGACTAATCAATACAGAGAACGTGGAAACGAATATGAATACTATTATAAAATCGGCAAAATCATCAGACATTACGTCGCAATCTGCTTTGTTAGTTATAGATGTGCAGAATGATTTTTGTCCAGGAGGGACGCTTGCCGTTGCTGGAGGTGATGAGGTAGTTGCTGAGATCAATAAAATTTCGGGTTATTTTTCTACAGTGGTACTGACTCAAGATTGGCATCCGCAAGGACATCATTCATTTGCTTCTAGCTATGCTGATGCAGCACCATTTTCATCAGCTGAACTAGCGTATGGTTCGCAAACACTTTGGCCTGACCACTGCATTCAAGGTAGTTATGGTGCGACTTTTCATCCCGATCTAAATACCGATTGCGCAAGCTTGGTCATACGCAAAGGCATGAATGCTTCTGTCGATAGTTATTCTGGCTTTACCGAAGCAGATCGGCAAACCACAACGGGTTTAGCGGCTTGGCTGCAAGCAAGGAACATTACCAGTGTCTATTGCGTGGGATTAGCAACGGATTTCTGTGTCGGATGGACCGCATTAGATGCTTCGGCTGCAGGTTTAAAAACTACGGTTATTACTTCAGCCTGTCGTGCTATTGATATGGGAGGTTCACTCGCGGCAATGCGCGAGGCTTGGGATAAAGCTGGCGTTATGGAAATTGATCAGATAGCAGTCACTGAATGAGCATCAATGCCATACTCAGGGGGTATTTAATTGGACTGCTGGGAATATTGCTGCTTTCACCAGATGCAGCGCTTATTCGTCTTGCTGACTTAGATTCTTTTACCTTTTCTATCTGGCGAGGTTTATTCTCAGGGCTATTAATTGTAGCGATAGTAGCCGCGCAGGTCGGGTTTGCTGGTCTGTGGCAAAGTATTGTTAATACTCAGGGTATTGGTTATTGGCTGATTATTTTAAACTTCGTCGGTTCCATTAGTTTTGTCATTGCTATTAATAACACCAGTGCTAGTAATGTGTTGGTGCTATTAGCCTGTGCACCTGTGTTTTCTGCAATTATTGGTCGTGTGTTTTTGCGTGAAAAATTACCATGGTTTACTTGGCTGACCATTATCATCTGCCTAGCCTGTATTAGCATAATTTTAGGGCAAGATATTTTGCAACAGAATCTGCTGGGTTCAGGTGCTGCGCTAGTGGTGGCGTTGAACTTAGCAATAGCCGCGGTATTGCTGAGGTTTACCAAGCAATACAATATGGCCGGATGTCTCGGAGTAGCGTATCTATTGATACCACTGGTACTTTTAGGGTATTTTTTATTTATCACGGGAACCATATCTCCACAGTTAGCTTTGACGCCAGCGCAATGGGGCTATGTGATTGCCGATGCGATATTTGTTGGCGCAGCATTTTACTTTTTGGCCAATGCGCCAAGATATATCAGTGCGCCAGAGCTGGGCTTGATCATGCTTTTAGAAAGTTTGTTTGGCTCCTTGTTGGTGTGGATGCTCGTCCATGAAGCACCTTCAGTCGCTACTTTACTCAGTGGCACAGTTGTATTGGTGACTTTATTTATGCATGGATACTGGCGTATCAAACAATTCTAATTCTGCTTTATATCCCCTTTGAAGCGTTTTTGGTGTTTCTGCCTCGCCACGCTTTGTAAGCGTGCTAAATCTTTCTATAGATATTCTTTAGCTAGCCGCAAAGAACACACTTAGAAAGCCTCGCTTCATCTCGGATGATATTTCCGTAATAACGAAAATCATGGTATAAACCGAATTGCTGTTGATAATCGTTATCATTTGCCATATTATGTTCACACTCTCGATTCTACAATTAGAATTGTTGAATCGATCATACAATTTAATTTTCACTTATTTACATGGATTACTAATATGGGCATAAGCATTATGAGCACCCGTTGTGCTAAATTTTCAGAGCCGACTTTGAAGCTTCTAAAGCCAGTTATCGCTGCAATAGTTATTGCTGCTACCAGTATAACCAGCATTACTGCGACTGCTGAAACGATAAATGTTTACTCCGCTCGTAAAGAGAATTTAATAAAACCGTTATTAGATAAATTTGCAACAGTAAATGATGTTGAGGTAAATCTAATTAGCGCTGGGGCAGATGAGTTGCTAAAGCGACTAGAGGTAGAGGGTAGTGCCAGCCCAGCGGATATATTTATTACCGTAGATGCAGCGCGCTTAGCGCAAGCCAAAGTGGCAGAAGTGCTACAACCGATCAAGAGTGAATGGATAGAAGCACATGTGCCCACACATCTGCAAGATACTGATAAGCAATGGGTAGGGCTAAGCTTACGAGCCAGACCTATTTTTTATGTGAAAAACAAGGTTAAGCCTGACGAGATAACAACGGTAGAACAGTTGACAGATCCTAAATGGAAAGGCCGAATTTGCATCCGCTCATCATCTAATGTTTATAATCAGTCATTGGTTGCCTCGCTTATCTCTCACCTAGGCAAAGAAGCGGCTACTGAGTGGGCAAAAGGTTTAGTAGCGAACTTTGCTCAGCCACCTAGTGGTGGAGATACTGATCAGTTAAAAGCAGCTGCGGCAGGTGTTTGTGATATAGCAATTGCCAATAGCTATTACTATGCGCGGTTGTTAACTAGTGATAACCCTGACAATGTTGCGGTTGGCGAGAAGCTGGGTGTGATATGGCCAAACCAAGCCGAAGGCGATAGAGGAGTGCATGTCAATGTTAGCGGTGCCGCTATTACCAAAGCATCTAAAAACCCAGAAGGGGCAGCGAAGTTAATCGAGTTTTTATTGTCGCCTGACTCTCAGGAGTGGTATGCCAATGTCAATAACGAATATCCAGTTATCCCAGATGTAAAAGTGCCGGAAGTGTTAGAACACTTAGGTGACTTTACTAGTGATGACATCGATTTAACTGAGTTGGGTAATTATAACCGAGAGGCGGTATTCTTAATGGATGAAGCTAACTGGAAATAAAACCAGAGAAATAATACGACATTACTCGCTAGCGCCCGAAAGGGCGCTTTTGCATGTAAAATACCGTTCTACTATTCAATACAAACTATCTTTATGCCGGTTAATCAGCCAGTCGACAAAACCTTCACCAAGCAATCTCGCGCAATGAACAAGGTCAGCTCACTCAGTGTAGCATCAACTATTATTGCGGTTATATTCTGTTTGCCAATACTGGTGATCATTAGTTATCTGTTTGCCGGTGCTGGCCCCAGTTGGTCACATCTGGTCAATACCGTACTTACAGGTTACATCAGCAATTCATTACTGCTAATGTTTGGGGTCGGTATTGGTGTTTTGGTGTTAGGGTTACCAGCTGCGTGGGTAACTAGCATATGCGAATTTCCGGGCAGAAAATTTTTTAGCTGGGCGGTGTTACTTCCGCTGGCGATGCCAGCCTATATTATTGCTTACACCTATACGGGCTTACTAGACTTTGCGGGGCCTATTCAAACCAGCTTTAGAGAGTTAACTGGCTTGAAATATGGCGAATATTGGTTTCCACCTATTCGCTCACTTACTGGCGCTATGCTCATGCTATCCCTCGTGCTGTACCCCTATATATATATGCTTGCTAGAGCGGCTTTCATTGAGCAATCTATCTGTGTGTTAGAGGCCAGTCGATCTCTAGGATGTACGTCATTTAGCGCATTTTATAGAGTCGCCTTGCCCTTAGCGAGACCCGCAATTATTACCGGTCTATCCCTTGCGCTTATGGAGACGCTGGCGGACTATGGTACAGTTGCCTATTTTGGCATTTCAACATTCACTACTGGGATTTTTAGAACTTGGTTTGGATTTGGAGATGAGCAATCGGCAGTGCAACTAGCGGCAATATTATTGGGTTTTGTAATCTTGTTAGTATTGATGGAGCGAAGATCTCGTCGTAAAAGTCGCTTCCATCACACCAGCAATCGCTATTCAACAATTAGTCGATATCAACTGCAGGGCTATAAAAAATGGGCCGCCGTGCTTTGCTGTGCGCTGCCTTTGCTATTTGGCTTTGCAATACCAGTCGGGCAATTGTTATATTGGTCTCTGACGCAAGCTGCGGCGTTAGACGGTTCCTTTATCAGGCTAGTTTGGCACAGCTTTTACCTTGGGTTTGCAGCAGCGGTGCTAGCTGTGCTATTAGCGTTAATTGTTTCCTACGCTCAACGCAGTAGTAAAAGTCGTTGGGTACAGTTTTCTACTGGGTTGACCAGTATGGGCTATGCTATGCCGGGAACTATTATTGCAGTAGGCGTATTAATACCGTTCGCATGGTTTGACCATCAACTCATCGCTATAGCAAAATCCGCTCTTGATCTTGATATGGGCTTGCTGTTCTCAGGCACAGTAGTGGCAATGCTATTTGCCTATCTCGTTAGGTTTTTATCCATCTCCATTAATACCGTAAACTCAGGACTGGCGAAGATAAAACCAAGCATGGATGATGCCGCAAGATCAATGGGGGAAAGCCGCTGGGGTGTGCTAAGAAAAGTCCATTTACCAGTCATGAAAAGCACGGTATTTACCGCCTTGCTGCTAGTGTTTGTAGATGTTCTTAAGGAATTGCCAGCAACCATTATTTTGCGACCATTTAACTTTAACACCTTAGCTGTTCGAGCCCATGAAATGGCAGGTGATGAAAGGCTAGTAGACGCAGGGCCGCCTGCCTTAATGATCGTGCTAGTGGGGTTAATACCTGTGATATTATTAAGTCGAGTGATAAGCAAAAGTAGAGCTGGACAGCAAAAATCAGACCTATAAATGATGAAGAAAATGAATTCAGCACCATGTAAAGTAATGATAATAAAATTTGAGACGCAACGAAAGAATGATGACAACAGTAACCAGTAAACAATTTCATATAGCGAGTACACTCAATGAGGAAAATGCCGCAAAATCCTCTGAGAAACTGATATTGCAATTAGAAAAAGTGACAGTGGGTTACGATGGTCAGAAGATTATATATGATGCCGATTTAAAACTGTATCAAGGGCAAATCGGATGTCTCTTAGGGCCAAGTGGATGTGGTAAATCCACTCTACTAAGAGCCATTGCGGGGTTCGAGTCGGTGATATCTGGAGATATCTATCTGGAATCAAAGCGCGTTTCAGGAACGGAATATACTGTCAATCCAGAGAATCGTGGTATTGGCATGGTCTTCCAAGATTTCGCACTATTTCCTCACCTCAGTGTTGGTGAGAATATTGCATTTGGTATAAAGCATCTAAAACGAGGAGAGCAAAAGCAAAGAGTCGCTCAGCTACTAGAACTCGTTAGTTTGCAAGGCTATGAGCATCGGTATCCGCATATGCTCTCAGGCGGTCAGCAGCAAAGAGTTGCTCTAGCAAGAGCGATAGCCCCAAAACCCAAGCTAATCTTGATGGATGAGCCATTTTCTAGCCTTGATATAGAACTTAGACAAGATTTAGTTGTAGAAGTGCGCTCAATCCTGCTACAAGAAGGCATTGCAGGCATTTTAGTGACCCATGATCAAATAGAAGCCTTTAGCATGGCAGATCGGATTGCGGTTATGAAAGAAGGAAAAATAGAACAGTGGGATACTGGTTACAACCTTTATCATGAGCCAGAAACAAAGTTCGTTGCCGACTTCATTGGACATGGCGACTTTTTAGCGGCAACCGTTATTGATGATTATAGTGTTCAATCTGCATTAGGGGATCTAAAAAGTGACGAACCACATGGCTTTGTAACGGGGCAAACTGTTGAAGTGCTAGTGCGACCTGATGATGTGTTGCACAAAGACGAGAGTGAATTTACAGGAACCATTATCAGCAAGCGCTTTCGAGGGTCGCACTTTCTTTACCGGATACTATTACCAAGTCAACAGGCGCTATACTGTTTTGCCTCATCGCACCATGACCATGAAATTGGAGAGCAAATGGGTATAAAAGTAGATTTAGATCATTTGGTCATGTTTGCTGAAAATCCACTGCAACAAAATGAATCAGTTGGATAGTGGCAATAACGTTTGAAATTAATTCCAAACTTATTGTTTAACCGCTCTCATAAAAGTTAGAGTGATTGAGAGGTCTAAGAGGCTGAAATAAAAACGAGTTTTATAGAAAATAAAAGAACCGAAGATCTCATGCAAAAACCTAAGTTTGATAAATTGTAAAAAAACAGCTTTAAACTCAAAAACCACCTTGCCAAATAGGGTAGATTTAGATACTCTACGCACCTCTTGATGGCTGGTTGGCAGAGTGGTTATGCAGCGGATTGCAAATCCGTGGACGCCGGTTCGATTCCGACACCAGCCTCCAGAGTTGCGCACACCAGCGCCGCTAGTAAGACTTAACCGAGTCTACTAGTAACTGTCTTTCTGCCCGGGTGGTGGAATTGGTAGACACAGCAGACTTAAAATCTGCCGGCTTCACGGCTGTACCGGTTCAAGTCCGGTCCTGGGCACCAATTCATTGTTACATAGTGTTTCATCACGTAACAATTTC
>CAKMZF010000014.1 GCA_929200405.1 uncultured Gammaproteobacteria bacterium
ACTACTAAAGCGAAGCCAACTACTAAAGCGAAGCCAACTACTAAAGCGAAGCCAACTACTAAAGCGAAGCCAACTACTAAAGCGAAGCCAACTACTAAAGCGAAGCCAACTACTAAAGCGAAGCCAACTACTAAAGCGAAGCCAATTACTAAAGCGAAGCCAATTACTAAAGCGAAGCCAATTACTCAAAACAAAGCCAAAATTAATCTGAAGTCTAGAGGGAAGTCAAAACCTAGGCATGCTCTTCCAAAAGTGACTGCCAAGCCACTAGATTTTGAGAATAGCCTTGTCGGGAAGAATTATGATTATTTATTAGAGCCATGGAGAGGTATTTCTGATTGGCATGAGTTAAGGTTGGTGAATATTTTTTATAAAAGAGCAATTCATCAAAATACGCCGGGGTTGAAGTATACACGGCCTAAAGTGCTAGAGTACAAACAGCCGACGGTACACAAAAAGCCGAGACAGAGCTCATTGTTAAAACCTGATAAACGCCAACAACCTGTTACAAAAAAAGTAAAACCGCATAAAAAATCTCAATCAGTTAAGCCAAAACACTCATCTAAAAAACCTTTAGCTAACAAATTCATACCCAAAAAGGTGATTAAAAAAGATAACAAGTCGAAGCCAAATCCGAAGCCGAAAGCTGTACTTAAAGATAAAGATATTATTTATATGGAGAAGCTCCTAAAGCGACTTAAAAAACCGCAGGGTGCTTTACAGAAAAAAAATGTGAAATTAGAGAAAATCGTGCACTTAGCACAGAATGAGACTAATGATGAGATAGAAGCTGAAACTTTACATAGGTTTCATCCTTTGCCAGAAGGTCGAGGTTGGGAGACTGCAGAGGTAGAACCATTGGTTAGTGAGGCAGAAAAAAAAACACTTTCTCTAACCAAGCTTGATTCAGAGACTTTAAAAAAAAACTCTCCTGATAAGAGTAAAGAAGGTGGGATAGATTTATTCAACTTTTCAGGTTCTTTTGCTGGCACGCAGTCTCTTGCTAATAAGAATCCATCGCTTAGCGGTAGTATTGTTTGGGCACCAGTTAAGAATGTCGCCGCTAGGTTTAGCCCTAAGTTTGACTCAGATGGTTTTAGCTATTCTTGGGGCTTGGGGTATGCTGATTGGCGGCCAGGCACAACTTCTTTTCAAATTAATAATTGGGGTCCTCTGAAGGTCGGAGATGGCTTAGATATCAAAAACGCGGTAATGAGTGTAAATCATAAAGTGAAATCTGAATGGTTGAGCAGTAAAAAGTTAGCGTTGTCAGTAGGAGCCAGCAAGACTCTATCCGGCAAGCCCAATGCAAGCGCGACATTGAATTGGAGCCCATTGAAGAATTTTTACGCCAGAACGACTGCAGTAGTACCGCTAACCGGCGGCAAGCCTAAATGGCAATATGGTTTCGGTTATTCGGATTGGCGCGCTGGTACTTGGAGGATTGAGTATAGTAATTACGGTGATAATCGCTATCCTGGGGATAATTTTTCAAAAGGCGCGATTAGTATTAGTCAGGGCATTTCGTTTTAAACATTAAAGCTGAGTCTTTTAATCACTAAAAACATAAATAGCAGTTTGCTATTTATGTTTTTAGCGTAATAAAATTAGTGCGGTACCCAACGATACAAAAACTTTTTCTTAACCATGATCCAGATAATGGCAAATAAAGCAGTATGCACCAAGGTATTGCTCCAAAAGGTACCATTCTCAATAAATGGGGTATTGTTTAACAGCAAAATCAGAAAGATATGCATGATAAATACATAAAGAGAAGCTTGTCCAAGCGGAATTAGAAACCAGCCTAGTAATTTGTGTAAAGGTTTCCAGAAAATGGTTAACACGGCATAAGTGGTTAGAAATAACACCACGAGATTGAACAGACGGCCAATGCCTAAACGATTCTTTTGAAAATATAGGTTGTAAATTTCATTAAATTTATCAGGAGAAATAAAGCTGAGTTGTGCCCAAGTGCCAGCGAACTCATCAAGTGGGTGACACCAACTAAACAGCATAAAACCAAAGGAGAGTATGGCTGAGGCTGCTAAAATTGCGATGCCTAAGGGTTTATAAAAAAATGCTATTATCGTCTGTTTGTAATATCCAACGATAATGGCGTTGATATACAGAAATTGCCAAGCTAGGGTTGGGAAAGCCCATTCATATTGCATATTGAAAATGCGAATTACGTCGGCACTGGCAGAGTTATAAATATACATGCCGCAGCTCAGCGCCATGAGCAATTTCCATCTGTTAACAGAAAGCAACCCAAGGGAGAGCGGGGTAAACACTGCGAACATGGCGACATACATGCCTATGATTTGAAATTGATGTGGTCCGACATGTAACAGCATAACTTCTCTTAATATTTGCCAGATAGGCGCATCTCGCGCAGGAAATAATTGAAAGGTATTCCCTGAGTAGCGAGAGTAGTAACTGGTGATAGAGCTAGAGTCTATAAGAGGAATGTATCTGATGCCGATGATAATTAAAATCATCATGATATTTGCTCGATATAGAGCTATTGCGCGATCAAATACTTTCGGCAAGGCTGTCGTTAGACCTTTGTTTTTGACGGCCTTACCATAGACCATGCCTACAACAATGCCAGAAAGCACAACAAATATTTCAGCGGTTGTAACGACCCCAAACCGTTCCCAGCCGATATACATCCACGCCGAAAAAAAATCGAAATGACTGATAAAAAGTAATGGTATGACGAACCCGCGTAAGAAATCTATGCGTAAATCTCTTGTGGCGCCATCATCTGGATATGCCCAATTGTTAATACTCAATGTTCTGTCCTATGATCATGAAGCTCATCGATCGAAAAGATGATGCAATCAATAATTATCGTGGACTTTAAGGCAGTGTTGTTATTTACCCATAGATTCTGAAGGTAATTTATATGAGTAATTTTATACGTTTTCCAGTTGAAAAAACTAGCCAACTCTTATAATGTTTTAATTTCTAGGAAATTTGCTGCTTCAAATAAAACCAACATATAACTAATTGACTTTCATTAATTAATTTTGTATTTAATGACGCTTACTTCAGTTGCTTTTTTTGTTGGATAAACAATAATAAAATGCAAAACAAAAAAAAAGTAGCTAAAATTGTGACTTATGCGTTATTGAAACCCAGCATAGACACTATTTTGAATAATTAGCTGAATTCTTCAAAAATCTATGCATGTACTGTATTTAAAGTGTATTTGAAGGGAGAGTAGGAGTTTTAGGAGAATAGGTTGTAAATTTTGTCTTGCTGATATTAATATCATAATTTTAAATAAATTACATAGAAGGGACAGGGCTAGGCTATTTGAGATATTGCGAAAAACTATTTTCTATCCAACCGCCATCAATGCTTTGGGCACTGCCGGTTGTATTTTGTGCTGAGGGTAAACAGAGAAAATGTGCAGACTCGGCGTGTCGTATGTGATTCACATTTTATCTTGTTCTCGGATGTTATTTTGCTTGGCTATCATTCCAGAAGTTAATGATTAGTGCGATATCATTTGCTAGTTGTAAGCTTTTTTGTTGCTCTGTCAGAACCGCTTGAAATTCGCCTCTGGGGTTGATCAGAATAAAAGAAGAGCTGTGGGAAACTGGATAGTTGATACTTTTATCTTTGCCATCGGGAAAATCATAAAAGACACCGAATTTTTTCACTAACTTGTCTATTTGCTCAACTTCACCAGTAACGCCGACAAATTTGGGGTTAAAAAAGTCAACATACTTTTTTAGAAGTTCAGGAGTGTCTCGCTCCGGATCAACGGATACCAGTGCGCCTTGGATTTTGTCCAAGCTTGCTGCCGGGATTTTGTCTTTGAGCAAGGATGCGGCAGTACTCAGTAATCCCATAGAGGCGGGGCAAATATCTGGACAGAATGTATAGCCAAAATACAGGAGTGACCATTTTCCTTGTAAATCTTTATTACTCCATGTGAATCCATCGCCTTGCAATGAGAAGTCCGGTATAGTTTGCGCTCTCGGTTGAGGCTCTATATAGATGCCCTCAATCTCTGGATAAAAGGTAGGGTGTTGCTGTGGAGCGTATTTGTTTTGCAGTTTGTTGAAGATGAGATATGCAAAGACAATTAATACTAAAATCCAGAGTATAATGCGGAACGTTTTCATAGTGTTTAGATAGGTTTAAAAATTGAGTAAAATGGCACCAGATAAAAGCAGCATGACCTTAGGGTCAATATTAGAGATCAGTGCTGAGCTGAACTCTATCACAGATTATATTCGTTGGTGTACTTCGGTTTTACGTCAAAGTGATGTTTATTTTGGTCATGGCAGTGACAATGCCTTTGATGAAGCCAGAGCTTTGGTGCTAAGTGCATTACATTTGCCTTTTGAGATTCCTGACTATTATTTATCAAGTCGTATTACCGAAGCTGAACAGTTACAGATACGTCAATGGTTACAACAAAGAGTAGTTGAGAAAAAACCTTTAGCATATTTAACTAATGAGATTTTGTTTGCTGGACTGTCGTTTTATGTCGATGAAAGAGTATTGATACCGCGCTCGCCAATTGCTGAGTTAATAGATAGCAGATTTTCTCCTTGGTGGTCGGAAGAAAAACCTATAAGTGCAATACTAGATATGTGTACTGGCAGTGGTTGCATAGGTATAGCCGCAGGGTTAGAGATGGATGCGTTAGTAACATTGGCTGATATTAGCGAAGAGGCTCTGGCAGTTGCTGCAATCAATGCGGAATACTATCAAGAGGCGATTGATATCACTTTAGTACAAAGTGATTTATTTGAGAATATTTCTGATAAATATGATTTGATATTAACTAATCCTCCCTATGTAGACCAAAGTGAAATTGCTGAAATGGCTCGTGAGTATCATCACGAGCCGATGCTGGGATTAGCTTCTGGAGATGATGGTTTATTTCATATTGAGAAGATATTACGACAAGCTGTCAATTACCTGACGGATGATGGCTTGCTCTTTGCAGAAGTTGGTGCATCGCAATACGCACTTGAGCAGAAATATCCGGAATTACCTTTGATGTGGTTAGATTTTGAAAATGGTGGCAGTGGAATCTTTGTGATTGATAAAGCCAACTTATTGCAATGGCAGCAATCTAAGGTAGATTAATATGAGTGTTGAATTAGCAAGATTGCTTGATGTTATGAAACGGCTAAGAGATCCAGAAACCGGCTGCGAGTGGGATTTGGCTCAGACTTTTCAAAGCATTGCTTCATATACCATTGAAGAAGCTTATGAGCTAGAAGAGGCGATTCAACAAAACGATATCTCGGCGATTCGTGATGAACTAGGCGATTTGCTCTTGCAGGTTGTATTTCAAGCGCAAATAGCTGAGGACAATAATCAATTTGACTTTGAAGCCGTTGCAAAGTCTATTGCAGATAAAATGGAGCGTAGACACCCACATATTTTTGGCAATGCGCCAGCGCCAGAGTTGACTGCAGATGGGGTAAAAGCCAACTGGGAGCAGATAAAGCAACAGGAGAGAGATCAAAAAGGTCAAAGCGGCTTGCTGGATGATGTGGCGGTTGCATTGCCTGGTATGTTACGGGCCGTAAAGTTGCAAAAGCGAGCGGCAAAAGTGGGCTTTGATTGGAATGATCCTAGAAAGGTTATAGAGAAAATTCGAGAAGAGTTAGCAGAGCTAGAACAGGAACTTGATGTTGGTGAGCCTGCACGTCTTACGGATGAACTCGGAGATGTATTATTTTCGGTTGCCAATTTAGCACGTCACCTAAAAATAAACCCTGAAACAGCGATAAAATCCACGAATCAAAAGTTTATTAATCGGTTTCAATATATTGAGCGTCATGCTGGTTCCATAGAGGGATTAGAGCGGATGTCGCTTGTCGACCTAGAAACTTTATGGGTTGAGGCTAAAAATGATTGATGTAGTAACGAATAATGGAGATATTGAATTTATCATTATTCATTTGTCCAGAAATACCGAACGTGCCAAACATGTCGATTCGTTAAAAGTATCGTTGCCGTTATCAACAGAAGTATTAGATGCCACGGATTCAGCGAATTTATCCGCAGAAGCGCTAAATTGTTATCAGTTGCGACAGGTCAAACCGTATTATCCTTTTGTATTAAATAAAGGGGAAATAGCGTGTTTTATCAGTCATCGTAGAGCTTGGCAGCGTATAGTAGATAAGCAATTAAAAGGGGCTTTTGTGTGTGAGGATGATATCGTGATCAACCCCGCTCAATTGCAGAGCAGTGTTGCCCTAGTGCAGCAGCAAAATTTTACGGTTGTCCGCTTTCCTGATATTACTCGGCGACCGAAAAAAGCTATAGAAACAGTTGCCAGTAGTAGTGATAAGACGATAGCCATGCAACGAACGGCTGCAATCGGCTTGGGAATGCAACTTACTTATGTATCGCGAGAAGCTGCGGAGCAGTTGTTGGCCGTTACCGAAGTATTTGACCGACCAATTGATACTTATCTTCAACTAATCTCAGTGCATCAAGTTGATATATTGACCTGCAACGGTGTTAAAGTGGAGGATATTTCTAGCATTCTCGGAGGTTCCGAGGTTGGCGCCAAGAAAAAAAACACTTTTTTGACAAAAGTAAGCAAAGAAATTTTAAGGCCAATTTATAAGTGGCAAGTACAACGAGCGACTGATCGCTATTTAGAAAATAAAAAACGAATAATATAGAAGGTTTCCATGTCTCTGAGTGTTTATATTATCACCTGTAATAATGCGTCAACTCTGCCATTAGTACTAGAGTCTGTCAAAGATGCGGATGAAATCGTAGTAGTGGACTCTGGGTCAACTGATGAAACCCTTGAAATAGCTAAGCATTATACTGATAAAGTGGTTCATCAAGACTGGTTAGGCTACGCAAAGCAAAAAGCATTCGCAATGTCGTTATGTACCAAAGAATGGACGCTCTCACTGGACAGTGATGAGATTGTTGAGAATAATGGTATTCAAAAAATACGTAACCTTATAGCCAATACGCAGAGTAATGGTTTTTATATTCTTAGAAGGGAATATATGTTGGGCAAGCCAATCTTGGGTAGAAAAGCCAAGTTTATGAGGCTGTATAAAAAAGCTTTTGCCACATGGGATACCACAAAGTTGGTTCACGAACATATAAATGTAACAGGATCGCTAGAGAAAACCAGTTTAACGATAAACCATCTCAATATTACCGATATAACCGAGGGTGGTGTTAAGGTTGTTACTTACGCTAAGTTGAAGGCTCAGCAGAAAAAGCAACAAGGAAAAAGGACTAATGGGCTAAAAGTGTTGCTTATTTATCCCATTATGTTTGCCAAGTTTTATCTCATTAAAGGCTATATCCTCAGTGGTATTTATGGGATGATCTATGCTCATTTGCAAGCCAACTATTTTTATATGGTTGAAGTCTGTCTTTATACTGGACAAGTTCAAGAGAAATCACAAACGTCTAAATTATAGATTACCTAGGACTAAGAGAGTTGCTGTAGTGTAGCTTAGGTATTCTTTATCTTCTAATTGCTTATCCTCCAATTATCGAAATAATAGGAGGAAGTCCGATTAGCTGGGGAATGGGTGAGTAATTAGTGCTTAGAGCTGGGTAAATGCTCAGCTCGGGCTTCCGCTCCCCAGACTCGTTCCAGTCGTTTGTCGCGTCCGCAGGCATAGCGATAGCCGGTATAGCGAACAGGGCTTTTTTGGTAAAAGTTTTGATGATAGTCTTCAGCAAAATAAAACTTGGCTGCATCATCAATGCTCAGCGTTGTTTTTTGGTTGAGCTTTTGCTCAATATCAAGCTTGCTTTGCTCGGCAATTTCTCTCTCCTCTGACGTAGCAGGATATATTGCTGCGGTATATTGAAAGCCTTTGTCACAGAATTGACCATTCGCATCAAAAGGATCGACATTGCGCCAGAGAATATCAACAAGTGTCGCATAGTCTAGTTTACTCTCATCGTACCAGACTTGAACAACTTCTCTGTGGCCAGTGTCGCCTCTGCTAATTGCCTTGTAGGTTGGGTTTTCCAAAGTTCCGCCGCTATAGCCAGAATATACTGCATAAATGCCATCATGTTTTTCGAAGTCTTTTTCAATACACCAGAAGCAACCAGCTGCAAATATTGCGCTTTTGGCATTGTTCGGAATCTCAACATCTTTGGCATTAGAAATGCTAGTAACTAAAGTAAGAAAAATGAAAATAACAGCTGTTAGAGTTAGCTTAATAACAGGGCGAAGACTGGGAAAACTCGTCATAATGATTCCTACGTTTGAAGATGGGTATGATTGGAAAGTAATAATCTAGTTACGAATGACTTAGACTCTTAGATGCAAAAACAAGCAATTCTGCCAAAGAAATTATTTTGTCTCAGCGCCCCATCGTGGGCCTGCTGTGTTAGCAAGTCCTAGCTGATCTAGTATGCGGCCGACAATATAGTCATAGATATCATCAAGATCTTTGGGGTGATGATAAAAGCCAGGATTTGCAGGTAGGATGACCGCACCGGCTTCGGCAAGTTGGGTCATATTGCGTAACTGAATCAGTGAAAATGGTGTTTCACGAACCACGAGAATGAGTTTGCGTTGTTCTTTAAGCGTTACCTCGGCAGCTCGCGTTAGCAAGTCATTGGCTAAACCTTGCGAAATGGCTGCCATACTGCCGACGGTGCAAGGGCAGATCACCATGGCATCGGCAACACCTGTGCCACTGGCGATAGGTGCATTCCAGTTTTCTATACCGTAGACCGAAATTTTTCTGTCGCTGAGTTGATAGCGCTCAATCAGTGCTTGGCGCATTTTATTGCTATTTCCATGGACTGGCCAATCACTTTCTTCAGCCAGCAATAGTAGTGATGCTTTAGAGAATACTAAATGAATATGCAGCCCTTCCTGTGCGCAAAGTTGCTCGAAAAGGCGAATACCGTATTGTGCGCCTGATGCCCCTGTGAAAGCTAAGGTGATTCGTTTAGTATTGCTATCCATGAGTTACAAAAATCCAGCTACTAACACTGAGGTAAGTATTTTACTACCAATGCTTAAACCAATTAAGATTAAAAAAGCCTTTCCAGTGTTGGTCTCCAAAGCATCTCTAATAATCCGAGTGCCGGTTGTGATATTGATAATACTGAGTACGGCAAGTATTAATAATGTAATAAAAGACACTGGGCTCAGTGCTTGGGTAAAGTAGAAATGGGGGCCAATAACAGCTGTGATAAAGACACTTAGAATAGTATTAGTAACGAGAATCGCCAAGAATGCTTGTGGGAATCTGGCCGCAAGATTGCTGCCTTTAAGAATGCTGTAGAAAATACCAGCTACGATTGCCAGTTGGACTAACTCTAAGAAAAATAATGAAGCAGGGCTGGGAAGCTCAGTTACTGTGAATGGTGGTATGTCTCCTTGAAAGTTTTGCAACATAACAGGTAGCGCTTCGGTAAGCTTTATTTGTAGCACTAAACTAATAAGTAAGTAAGTGATAATAAAGAAAATGAAAATAAATTGATTGTTTGATCGATAAGGCATATCGGCTGCATTTTTTTTGAAAAAACAGATATCTAAGCCGACTTTACAAGCTTCAATAATTGCGGAGATCATTAATGCAATTGTCCTTTTTCGTTATTGGCTATTTGATCAAAAGCAGGGCTTTGATTTTTAGCCGCGGTGATGTCTATCAGATCGTATGCTTGCTCGTTACCACAGAATTCACAGGTGACTTCTACCTTTCCGGAGTCCCCGATCATGCTTGCCACTGCTTCGTTATCAAACTGAGACAGCACAGAGAGCATTTGCTGCTCTGAACACTTACAGATAAACTGTGCTGGCTCAGAATCGAATAACCTCAACTGTTCTTCATGGAACAGTCGATGTAATAAAGTCTCAAGTGATAAGTCATTTAACTCCTCAAGCTTTAGTGTTTCTGCTAATGTTGATACATGTTGCCAGTGCTGTTTGAGCGTGCTTTGATCTATTTCTGTAGTGAGTAGGCTAGCAGGGATAGATTGCAATAAAAACCCTGTAAGCTGGCCTTGGTTTTCAGATAAAATAACCGAGGTGTTCAATTGCTCAGAGTTTTGAAAATAGGCAGTTAAAGAGTCTGCTATACTATTTCCATCAATAGGAACAACTCCTTGGTATGCTTGGCCAGTTTCTGGCTCCATGGTAATGGCGCAGATTGCATTTGGGCAGAGCGCTTTTAATGAAATTAAACCCTCTGCTGTTTTTGCCTCTTGCAAAGTCTGTAGGCTTTGTTTATTCCATTTAGCCATTGCTCGAAGATGACCGTTATGATCTGCTTGCACGACTAGTAGCTGTAGCGGGTCGGTGCTTTCCTCAGGAGTTTTAGCGCCATTTGGCTGTATCTGAAAAGTCAGTTTTGTGGGCGTTTTTAAATTCGATTGCAATAACGCCATGCCAACAAATGCATGACCTAAATGTGATTTGATTGGCTCAGGGTAGTCTCTTCTAGAGGTGACTTCCTGCCAACTATCTTCTAGGCGGCTGTAGCAGCCGCGAATGCCGAGATTCTCAAATAAAAATCGCTGAATAAAGTCTTGTTCAATCATGTCGTAATATATTCCAAAGGCGAGATGCTATGTTTAAGTAAAGTAAATGAGTATATCGTTTACTCTGTTACTCGCCTTTGAGTTTAGTGGTGACTATCTGGTCAACTACAGCAGGATTGGCCTGGCCTTTAAATTGCTTCATTATTTGGCCAACAAAAAAGCCTTTGACTTTGTCTTTACCTGCACGATATTGCTCAACTTGTGGCATGTTAGCGGCCATAATATCATCAACAGCGGTCTCAATGACGCTGGTGTCACTGATTTGCTTTAACCCTCTGGCTGCAATTACTTCATCAGCAGTACCTTCTCCGTTCCAGATTGCTTCAAAGACACCTTTGGCCATCTTTGATGAGATGGTGTTGTCGCGAATCCTCTCAATCAATAAAACCAAAGCATCACTGCTGATTTTGCTCTCTTCAATGCCAATATCTTCTTTATTTAACATTGCTGCCATTTCACCTTGCAACCAGTTGGCTGCAATTTTGCCAGCATCTGAGGGCAAAATTGCCATCATGGCTTCAAAAAACTTGCTGGTTTCTCTGGATTGGGCAATTTGCAAGGCATCCTCATCAGAAAGGCTATAGTTGCTGATGTAATCGTTTGCTTTTTCGGCGGGTAATACTGGCATTTGTTGGCGGATACTTTCTATCCACTCTGGTGAAAGCACGATTGGGCACAGATCAGGGCAGGGGAAGTAGCGATAGTCATTGGCCTCCTCTTTGCCTCGCATACTGCGAGTTTCATCGTTTTCGGAATCATATAATCTGGTTTCTTGCACCACGGTGCCGCCGGACTCTATAACATCTATCTGGCGCTCGATCTCATAGTTAATGGCTTTTTCGACAAAACGAAATGAGTTAAGGTTTTTAATCTCCGCTCTAGTACCATATTCGCTGGCACCTTTTGGCATTACAGAGATATTGGCATCGCAGCGAAAAGAGCCTTCCTGCATGTTGCCATCTGAAACTTGTAAATAACGCACTAACATATGTAGTTGTCTCATCACTTCTACTGCGTCTTTAGCATTACGAATATCTGGTGCTGTCACAATTTCAAGCAGTGGTGTGCCAGCACGATTCAGATCAATGCCAGTGTAGCCTTTCTGACCTTCATGGACAGATTTACCAGCATCTTCTTCTAGGTGAGCGCGGATGATAGTGACGCGTAGAGTCTCGCCACTCGTGCTTTGGATATCAATATAGCCATCGTGAACGATGGGGTATGCAAATTGACTAGTTTGATAGCCTTTAGGAGAGTCCGGATAAAAATAATTTTTTCGATCAAAAGCCGAATAAGGTGCAACAGTGGCATTGATACCATGACCTAAAATAGCGGCTAGACGGACCGACTCTTCATTGACTACTGGCAATACCCCAGGCAAGCCAAGATCAATTTGGCAGGTTTGAGTATTTGGTTCAGCACCATATTGAGTAGAAGCGCCTGAAAAAAGTTTAGACTTTGTAGAGAGTTGGACATGTATTTCCAGCCCGATGACACTTTGCCATTCCATGGGTATCTCCTTAAACCAATGCGGTTGGACGGGCTAAATGATGCGCCGTAAGTTGTTGATATTGATGCCCGATATTTAATAATCGACTTTCTGTAAAGTGATCCCCTAAAAGCTGGAACCCAACAGGTAGCCCCTCTGCAAAGCCACAAGGCAAAGCCAGTGCAGGTAAGCCTGCGAGATTAGCGGTAATGCTAAAGATATCGTTTTGATACATCGTTACAGGGTCTTGTTTTTGACCGAGTTGGAATGCTGGTGTCGGAGTAATTGGCGTTAAAATAGCGTCTACATTTTTCAGGGCCACTTTAAATTCGTTCAACACTAGTCTTCTTACTTTTTGTGCTTTTAGATAATAGGCATCATAATAGCCAGCAGAGAGCGCAAAGGTTCCGGTCAAAATACGGCGCTTTACTTCTTCACCAAACCCCTCGGCGCGCGAGTGTTTATATAGAGACTCTAAATCCTCAGTTTTATCAGATCTGTGTCCAAATCGCACGCCATCAAACCGCGATAGGTTAGTCGAAGCCTCCGCTGAGGCGATAACATAATAGGCTGCGATGGCAGCATCTGTGCTTGGCAGGCTGATTTCAACAAAATTTGCACCGGCTTTGATTAGTTCTGATTTCGCGGCATCTATAGCAGTGGCGATATTGGAGTCTAACTGGTCAGAGAAGTACTCCTTAGGTAAGCCAATGGTCATGCCTGAAATATCTTGAGCTAATCCAGCATTATAATCTTCCGTTGCTTGCTGGCTAGAGGTTGAATCTTTGGCATCAAAGCCAGAGATGATATTCAATAAGTGGGCGATATCCTCAACACGCTTTCCCATAGGACCAGCTTGATCTAAGCTGGAAGCAAAGGCGACCATGCCCCAGCGTGAAACTCTGCCATAGGTTGGTTTGATGCCACTAATACCGCAGAAAGCCGCGGGTTGACGAATGGACCCGCCAGTGTCAGTTCCAGTAGACCAAGGCGTGAGAGAGGCAGCTACCGCAGCTGCTGAGCCGCCTGAGGAACCGCCGGGAACATAGTCTAGATGCCAGGGATTTTTAGTGGGTCCGAAAAAACTGTTTTCAGTAGAGGAACCCATAGCAAACTCATCCATATTGAGTTTTCCTAGCATGGGCAGGCATAGCTCGTTGGTCTTTTGCGTTACGGTGGATTCGAAGGGGGACTGATAGTTTTCTAAAAACTTGCTGGCGCAAGTGGTATTGCCCTCAAGTGTGCAAAAGAGATCTTTATGGGCGATTGGAATGCCAGTGGCGAAGTTATTATTGCCATCTGATATTTTAGCATCAGCTTGTTGCGCAGTGGCGAGAGCAGCCTCTTTAGTAAAACTCGTAAAAGCGTTTATTTTGCTGTCAAGCTGCTCAGCTCTGTCTAGGTATAGCTGAGTCAGCTCCATACTAGAGATAGATTTGCTTTGCAGAGCATTTGCTAGCTCTGAAATAGAGTGGGTTTCCGGCTGGGTTAAGTCAAAGTCGGTCATATCGGCCTAAATGTTAGTATAGTATTAATCTAATAAATGGTTATGGAATAGAATCTATTTTATTCAATAACGGTTGGTACAAGGAACATGCCATCGGCTTTCTCAGGGGCATTTTGCATTAGCTGTTCACGCTGATCATTTTCGGTAACCGTGTCTTGTCGTAATCGCTGGGTCATTTCCAATGGATGGTTTAATGGTTCGATATCATGAATTTCTAATGCTTCTAAACGATCAATCATAGAAAAGATGTTTGATAAATCATCTTGATATTGATTTATATTGTCTTCGTTGATTTCAATGCGAGCGAGGTGAGCTACTTTTTTGACAGTAGTTGCGTCCATAGGGTACCTAATTAAGTTTTACGATATCTACATTAAAGATTGGTACTTGTTATGTAGAGTTATCAATTATGGGGGCGAAAGCTTATTCTTAAAGTGCTATTATGCACCAAACATGAAAGTGCTAAAAGACAAGCATGTGGCTCATGGCTAAAATATTGCTTCAATAGTGAATCGGATTCGATGTATAATATGTGTCGGGTTAGCGATTTCCAGCTTATGCTGGTGTCCAGTAAATAATAAATTCAGACGTAGTGCCTAGAAATCAAAAGATTTTTATAAGGTATATTAAGGTTATCTATGCTTAAAAGATTTCGTGGTATGTTTTCAAATGATTTATCAATCGACTTGGGAACTGCCAATACTCTAATTTATGTCCGAGGTCACGGAATGACTTTGGACGAACCATCAGTTGTTTCTATCCATCAAGATTTGTCTCGTGGTGGCCCAAGGACAATAGCTGCTGTCGGTATCGAAGCCAAAAATATGCTAGGGAGAACACCGGGCAACTTGGAGACCATCAGACCGCTTAAAGACGGTGTAATTGCTGACTTTGTTGTTACTGAAAAGATGTTGCAGCATTTTATTAAAAAAGTACATTCCAAGCGTTGGTTTAATCCAAGTCCTAGAGTGCTAATCTGCGTTCCCTGTGGTTCTACACAGGTAGAACGCAGAGCTATTCGTGACTCTGCAATTGGTGCAGGTGCTAGAGAGGTGTATCTGATTCCTGAACCAATGGCAGCGGCAATTGGCGCAGGTATGCCCGTTGATGAAGCCCGTGGTTCTATGGTTTTAGATATCGGTGGCGGTACTTCAGAAGTCGCTGTATTGTCTTTAAATGGCATTGTCTATTCAAATTCAGTGCGCATTGGCGGAGATCACTTTGATGAGGCGATTATCAACTACGTGCGTCAGAACTTTAAAGTACTTATTGGTGAACCAACAGCTGAACGAATCAAAAAGGATATTGGCACTGCCTCAAGTCGTGGGGAAATACTAGAGGCTACCGTGAAGGGCAGAAATATTACAGAGGGAATTCCAAAAACCTTTACCTTAAACAGTAATGAGGTTAAAGAAGCGCTTAGCGAACCGCTTTATGGCATTGTTAATGCTGTGCGAAAAGCTTTAGAAGCGACACCACCAGAGTTGGCAGCTGATGTTGCTGATAGGGGGATCGTGCTGACAGGTGGTGGTGCATTATTAAGTGGCATAGATGAGTTGATCTCTGAGGAAACTGGTCTAACAGTCGTTATCGCGGAAGATCCATTAACTTGTGTTGCTCGTGGTGGTGGTAGAGTGTTGGAGCTAATCGATGAGTACGGCACCAATTTATTTGGTATTGAATAAGCAAAATTAGAAGTAAATCTGTATAGCCACTTGTGGCTGGAGTTTTGTTGATTGAAAGTCGGAAATCCAGAAACCAGCAATTTTTTCACACCGGACTTTGCAAGCTCAGTCCGGTTTGTTTTTTTTATGATTCTTTGTATCGTACTGATGTTCTTAGACACTCAGACGGAACGGCTTGCGACAACAAAGTCTTTTCTCAGCAATATGTTATCGCCGATTATATTTGCAGCCAATATTCCTAATCAATTAGGCTCTGCGGTATCTTTTCAATTTCAAAACCGAGAAGATTATCAGAGTAGAATTGATGAGCTAGAGCGTGAAAATTTTTTAATGCGTTCTAGGGTGCAAAGATTGACCGCATTGGAAGCTGAGAACAGTCGCTTGCGAACGTTAATGCAGTCTTCAGCAGATGTGGTTCAAAATGTAATTATTGCGGAAATTATTTCAGTTAATTTTGACCCCTACAGGCATCAAATAACGCTTAATCGCGGCAGTAAAGATGGGGTTTATCCTGGGCAATCTTTATTGGCTGATGATGGTATAGTGGGACAGGTTGAGAAGACTTTTAGAAATTACTCTATTGCTGTTCTGATTACCGACCCAAGTCATACTGTGCCTGTGCAGGTTAATCGAAGTGGTCTCAGGGCTTTATTAAAAGGAAAAGGCAAGTTTAAAACGTTAGACCTAGATACTGTTCCTAATTATGAAGATATTAAAGTAGGCGATCTGTTAGTAACTTCTGGTTTGGGTGGGCGTTTTCCTAGAGGCTATCCGGTGGCGACAGTGTTGTCGGTGGACTTTAACCCTGCCAGTCCTTTTGCACGAATTACCGCGAAACCGACCACATTATTAGACAGAATGAGAGAGGTGTTGTTAGTGGTGGATGAGCAGGATAAAGAGTTGGGGAGCAGTTTGATTGGTCCGTTCAAAACTCCTTAAACCTCTATTTTTCGCACTCGTATTAATTTAGTGAAAACTGAAGAAAAGCTATAAGAAGAAAAGCTTAAATGAATAGAATACCAGTTTATCTGCTGCTATTATTTGCCATATTGCTGGATGTGTTTGCTTGGCCGTCTTTGTTGGTTCATATCGTGCCTCCTTTTGCCTTACTTATCGTTGCTTATTGGGCAATACACGCGCCGGGCTATCTCGGTTTAGGGACAGCATTTATTATCGGTATAGTTTTGGATATGACTTTAGATGATGTGCTAGGACATCATAGTGTTTCTTATCTTATAATTACCTATGTGCTAATTAAGATGCACCGTCAAATGCGTATCTATCCAGTATGGCAGCAGAGCATTATTATCGCGATGATGATCTTAGGTGAGAGAGTTTTGTTTTATTGGATTAGCGTCAGTTTAGGCAGAATTCCTTATGATCTATGGTTTTTACTTGGTGTTGTTGGCACGTTGCTGATATGGCCTTTGGTTTTTTGGCTATGTTCAAAAGTCCAGCGCGGCTTTCAAATTTACTAGAAAAGATCTAGATTTATGGCTGGTAACTCTCTAAATCCCGGAAG
Organism: uncultured Gammaproteobacteria bacterium; assembly: GCA_929200405.1. Taxonomy (GTDB): domain Bacteria; phylum Pseudomonadota; class Gammaproteobacteria; order Cardiobacteriales; family CAKMZF01; genus CAKMZF01. The sequence goes on from CAKMZF010000014.1 coordinate 16,740, forward strand.
AAAAACTAATAAGGTTGTTAACAACGATCAGCTTTATAAGCAGTCTCGTGTCAAAGATAAGGTTTTAGAGCTGAGATTATTTTCTGTACGCGCTGTTGTTAGTGGTTTATTAGTCTTTGGAGCATTGCTAGTTATTTTAGGGAATGCGGCATTCCTTACGGTAAATAAGCATGATTATTACACCACAAGATCGGAAAATAATCGTATTAAGCGCGAGCCTATTGCTCCAGTCAGGGGCAATATTTATGATCGGCATGGCAGAGAACTGGCAATTAATCTGCCTTCGCATCGGTTAGAAGTAGTGCCCGAAAAGGTTAAAGATAAAGAAGCATTATATGAATATCTCTCCAGTGCAGTTGGGCTGACAAGAGAAGGTTTTGAGAATATAAATAAGCAGAAACGCCACAGAAAAGCGTATCGTGGTGTGCCTATTAAATTCCGACTATCTGATGCAGAAATCGCCAGAATTTCCGTTGAGCTGCATCGCTTTCCTGAGTTGCAAATACAATCTGACCTAACACGATTTTACCCGCAGCGCGATAAAATGGCTCATGTCATTGGTTATGTTGGCAGAGTTGATAGCCGAGACTTAGAAAGGCTAGATGCTAATAACTATGCTTCTACAACCCACGTTGGCAAAATCGGTATAGAAAAATATTACGAAGATATACTTCACGGGCAAGTTGGCTTTCGGCACATTGAAGTCAATGCACAGGGTAGAGAAATTGGCGAGATAGATAGAACGGAACCCATTCCGGGGCGCAATATTTATTTACAGGTCGATATTGCGTTACAAGAAGTGGCTGAGGCGGCCTTAGGTTCCTTTAAAGGCGCAGCGGTGGTGATGAATCCCAAAACTGGGGCAGTGCTGAGTATGGTCAGTAATCCCAGCTTTGATCCAAACTTATTTGTAAATGGTATTAGTCATAAAGATTTCAATGCTTTAAATACTTCAACAGCGAAGCCATTGTTCAATCGTATTCTAAATGGTCAATATCCCCCGGGTTCTACGATTAAACCAATGATGGGGCTGGTGGGGCTAGAGACTAAAACCTTCAGTAAATTTCAAAAGATTTACTGTCCTGGCTATTTTTCTTTGAAAGGTCACAAACATCGTTTTAGAGATTGGAAGCGTGTGGGTCATGGCAAAGCGGACTTGCATAAAGCAATAGTCGAGTCCTGCGATGTTTATTTTTATGAGCTTGCAAATAAGCTTGGTATAGATCTTATGTTTGCAGAGCTTTCATATTATGGCTTTGGTCGAAAAACAGGTATTGATTTGCATAGTGAGAAGTCAGGACTATTGCCTTCTTCGGCATGGAAAATGCGTAGATTTGGTAAGCAATGGTACGATGGCGAAACTGTTATCGCCGGTATTGGGCAGGGCTATATGTTGGCAACACCGCTACAAATTGCTGTAGCGACAGCCGTTATCGCCAACAACGGTAAAAAGCCGATACCACGTTTACTTTATGGTATAGAAAATGCAGGTGATGGCAAAATGGCAGTTAAGCAAATTCAGTACGATATTCCCGTGCCAATTCGTAATATGGATAACTGGAAGCTAATCAGAAAAGGCATGGAAGATGTTGTGGCGACTAGAAAAGGCACCGCTCATAAAATACGTAAGTCGCTGCAAATGAGTGTTGCCGGAAAAACAGGTACCTCACAAGTATTCTCATTAAGGCAGGATCAAAATTACGACGCGAATTCGATTGAAGCTAGATTGCATGATCATGCGTTGTTTGTCGCTTACGCGCCAATTAAAGATCCTGATATTGTGGTGGCGGTGATTGTTGAAAATGGCGGCTCTGGTGGTGCAGTGGCAGCACCAATTGCAAAGACTATCATCAATGCTTATCATAGTTTATATAAGAATAAAGTTGATGAGCCCTTTAAAAAAGCTAAAGTAGAGTCAGTTTCGGTAGAGTCTATAGCCTCTCACTCAACAACTATTGATGGCTAAATATGCTTAATATATCTAATGAATAAGAGCTAATATCACTGATATGTCTACAGGTTATATTCAAGAAAATGAGGTTACATCGTCCTCATTTATAGAAAAAACGAATATCGATGGTCCATTATTGCTCGGCCTGCTATTTCTCTGTAGTCTTGGATTATTGGTGTTGTACTCTGCTAGTCGAGAAAATGAAGCGTTAGTTATCAGGCAAGCCACATTTATGGGGATTGGTTTTTTGGCTATTGTGATAGTAGCCCAAATCCATCCTTACTACCTGCGGGTTTGGACCCCAGTCTTATTTGCTCTGGTGAATCTTTTGCTTGTGCTTGTGTTGGTAGTAGGAGATGTAGGTAAAGGGGCGCAGAGGTGGCTGGATCTTGGCTTTATTAGATTTCAACCTTCTGAGGCGATGAAGATTATTTTGCCGATGATGATGGCGACTTTCTTTATTCAAAGGCCATTACCACCTAGACTCAAAGAGCTTCTTATGGCGCTGATGATTGTTGCGATACCGGTGGCCTTAATTCTTCGGCAACCGGATTTGGGTACGGCAATTTTGGTATCGTTATCTGGTGTTTTTGTATTATTTCTCGCAGGTCTGAGATGGTGGATGATTTTTAGTGCTATAGGCAGCGTGCTGATATTGGCGCCAATTTATTGGAAATTCTTTATGCATAATTATCAGAAAACGCGCGTGTTAACTTTTTTAAACCCAGAGAACGACCCGATGGGGGCTGGTTGGAATATTGGCCAGTCCAAAATTGCCATTGGTTCTGGGGGGTTTTATGGTAAGGGCTGGTTAAGTGGGACTCAGTCGCAGCTAGAGTTTTTACCAGAAGCCAATACCGATTTTATTTTTGCTGTTTTGGCAGAAGAGTTCGGCTTGGTTGGCATTATGATATTGTTAGGTACCTACCTGTTTGTGATATTAAGGAGTCTCTATATATCTGCCAAAGCTGAGGATACCTTTACTCGTTTAACCGGTGGAGCAATCGCATTGACCTTCTTTGTTCATGTTTTTGTGAATTGTGGTATGGTTTCTGGCATGCTGCCAGTAGTGGGTATGCCCTTGCCATTAATTAGCTATGGGGGAACCTCGGTAGCAACTCTGCTAGGTGGTTTTGGTATATTAATGAGCATTGCAGCGCATAAGAAAATGGATAAATCTTAGCTCTATATTTGCGGTTTTGTTTGACAACTAGAGAATATTTTCTAATATTTATTGGGTCTCACAGTGCAAATTTTGGTGAATTTGGCAAATACGGTTACACTGCGCACAAAGAAAGTATAACGTCATTATTGACTGCTTGGTTCTGTCTCAGGCATGGCAATATATTTCAACCACATACAAATTAGCAAAAACGTATTTTTAACGGGTATTTAATGATTAAGACTTTTACTTATAGCAAATTACTGATAATAGGATTATTAATTGCAGGTTGTTCCAACCAGAAGACAAGCAACGTTGATATTATCGAAGGCGATGCGCTGGGATATACATTTGTACCATCCGATCAGTCTATTTTAGAAATAGGCGAGCCAATACCCATTGCTGAAAAGCCTTACCCCGGTGGAACTAATAACGAAAGCTATGTTGTTCGGGGCAAACGTTATTATGTGCGTGATACTAATAAAGGTTATGTGGAGGAGGGAATTGCTTCATGGTATGGCGATGGTTTTCATGGTAAAAAAACCTCAATAGGTGAAATTTACGACCAATATGAATATAGTGCGGCTCATAAGACATTGCCGTTGCCTAGCTATGCTAGGGTTACCAATCTGTCTAATGGAACCTCAGTAGTTGTACGACTAAATGATCGTGGACCTTTTGTTAAAGGTAGGATTATTGACTTATCTTATGCTGGCGCGACAAAATTAGGGATTCGCAAGAAAGGCATCGCTAAAGTTAAAGTAGAGGCACTATCCCCTTATCAATATCGAAATAAATCTTTGGCGCGTGCTGCCGGCGTATCAACTGACAGCTATATGATATATCAGAAAAATAGTCCTGCTAAAGCTCAACAGGCGAAGTCTACGGTTAGTAATAGTGGTTATGAAATTGCTGAAACCCTACCAATCGCAGAGACTATTCCAGTGGCTGAGACAGTGCCTATAGCGCAGCCTTTACCCGTTATAGAAGAAATATCATTAGCGGAGGCGCAGCCTATAGCAGCTAAGCCCATTGAACAGTCTGCACCTCTAGCAACGACAGCGATGGTGGCTGAGCCAGTAATTCAGGTAGTTAATATCAACACATCGAAGCCTCAGTCTTCTGGCTGTGTAAAAGGTCAGAATAACTGTCTGCAAATAGGTGCTTTTTCTAACAGAACTCGCGCTGAAAGCGTGGCAACTAAGGTTCGCAATATTTTAAACAGATCGGTTAATATCAAAACCGCAAGTTCCAATGGCAAGCCTGTACATATTGTTTTGATTGGTCCATTAGAAGCCAACGAATTCCGAGGTGCATCGGAAGCTATACATAAAGAAGGTATTTATGGTCGTTTTGTCTCTTATTAATAAAAAGTATCTTGATTCGGTATCCGTTGTGATCGCAAAGCTGGTGCAAATTTTTCGTGTGACTTTTTTTGCGGCATTTTGCACAATCTTTTGTGCTAGCAATGTGCAGGCAGAAAGCAAAACTTTGGATTTACTACCGGTCAATGGTTATCTATTGGTTGATTATGCCTCTGGAGATGTGTTGGCGGAAAAGAACTCGACTAAGCGCTTAGAGCCAGCCAGTATTACAAAAGTAATGACGGCGTACATTGTGTATCAAGCACTTGCTAGTGGTAAGATAAACCTTACCAATAAAGTTGTGACTAGTAAAAATGCTTATAACAAAGAGGGTTCTAAAAGCTTTTTACAATTAAAGAAACCTTATAGCGTTGAACAACTTTTAAAGGGTATGGTTATTCAATCAGGAAATGACGCGGCTATTTCACTGGCGGAAAAAGTGGCTGGTTCAGAAGCTGCATTTGTACATCTGATGAATGAGCAAGCGCAGAGACTTGGTATGAAAGACACCAGTTTTGCTAATGTTACGGGACTGCCAAATCCTGGGCATTATACTACTGCAGCTGATTTAGCAATTTTGGCTAGAGCAATGATTAGGGATTTTCCACAGCACTATAAATTATATAGTGAGCGCTCTTATACCTTAGAGGGAATTGTTCAGGAAAACAGAAACCAGTTGCTTAGACAGACGAATCTACAAAATGAAGATGGGCAACGTATTTTAATTGATGGTATGAAAACGGGCCATACCAATGCTGCGGGTTATTGTCTCTTGGCATCGGGTAGAACCGAAGATATGCGTTTGATCTCTATTGTATTAGGTGCTGGCTCAGATGTGCAAAGGACTAACTCTAGCTTGGAGTTGTTAAAATATGGTTTTAACAACTTTAAGTCGAGAGAATTATTTCCTGCAGAATATTTTGTTAGCGAAGTTAAAGTCTGGAAGGGTGATAAGAATGAAGTAGCAGTGGGTACACAAAATAGCGTTAATGCAATTCTGCCGACAAAGAACCTAAGTGATATAAAAACCAATCTGGTTTTAGCAACAGAAATGCAAGCGCCTATTAAAAAAGGTCAGTCCATGGGTTCTATTGAAATGATTTACAAAGATAAATTAATATTAGAAATTCCATTAGTCGCATTAGAAAGTGTTGATCAAGGAGGAATACTTAGCTTACTGACAGACTCTTTACTGCAAAAATTCTTAGGTTTATTTAATTAATAGCTGTCGCTAAAGCTTGAGACTCTGATAATGACAAATATTCCTTCAAATGTTCAGGCATACTATAACGGAGCCTTTCTACCATTAGATCAAGTTTCTATATCGCCTTTTGATAGAGGTTTTTTATTTGGAGATGGGGTTTATGAGGTTATTGTTAGTTACGATAGCAAGCCATTTTATTTAGATCAGCATATGGAACGTTTGGAGCGGTCGTTAAAATTTTGTCGGATTGCACCTCAGCAAGATATGACTGAAATAGTAGAAGCGCTTTTTGAAAAAAATCGTCATCTTGGTAATCACTTAGCCTGCTATCTGCAAATATCCAGAGGAGTCGATTATCCAAGACAACACCAGCATTCTAGCAATGTAGAACCAACAATTTTTGGTTATTGTTTTGCGCCAGTAATTAAAAGCTTTGAGGATAAGAAAACTGGGTTGTCTTTAAAAACGGTTGCAGATATCCGTTGGCTGCACTGCGATATCAAAGCCATCACGCTATTGCCGAATGGCTTAGCAAAACAACAGGCAATAGATTTGGGTTATGATGATGCCTTGCAGATAAGAGAGGGTGAGGTCAAAGAGACCTCTTCAGGAAATATTTTTTTTGTTAAACAAAATACGCTCTACACTCCAGAATCAGATAATGAAATATTACATGGTGTTACCCGAAAGCTGCTTAGTGAAATTGCTAAGGCTGAAGCACTTGAGCTGGTCGAGCGAAAAATATTTACAGAAGAGCTAACAGAATTCACAGGTGCATTTTTATGCAGTACGATATCCGAAATCACACCGATCACCCAAATAGATGAGTATGTCTATTCATTGAATGAAGACTTGTACACACGGCTTCATTTAGCATTTAATGCTTTGAAGTAGTTAGATAAATATTGTGGAAAACCTTTTAGTCGTTATTTTTTTACTACTGGTTGGCGGGATTTTTTCAGGACTAATTGCAGGTATGTTAGGCGTTGGTGGTGGTGCAGTGATGGTGCCAGTGCTATTTGAAATATTTCAACGTATGGGAGTTGATAAAGCGCATTGTTATCATCTTGCCATTGGTACTTCGTTGTTGATAATGATTCCCACAGCGATCAAGTCTTTTCACTCGCACTATAAAACCGGAGTTGTCGATGGTAGATTGCTGAAAAGATGGTTTGTTCCCATTCTAATTGGTGTAGGATTGGGATCATTGACGGCTAGTTTTGTCAGCGGCTCCAATTTGCGATTTATTTTTGCCATCATTGCCTTAATACTTGGCTTGCAGATTCTATTCAAGAAAAACAATTTTATTTTTGCTGAAAATTTCCCGAAATTTCCAGTCACAGAAATGTTAGGAACCGCAATCGGTGGGATTTCCACTGTCATGGGTATTGGCGGTGGTACATTCTCCAATATGTTTTTCACTCTATATAATCGTTCAATGCACCAGTCCGTAGCAACGTCTTCTGGAGTCGGGGTGTTAATCAGTTTTCCAGCAACGATAGGTTTGGCACTCGCAGGTCTTAATCAGTCTGGATTGCCTGCGTATTCCCTGGGTTATTTGAATTTTTTAGCGGCGGCAATTGTCTTACCCGTAAGTATTGCGATGGCGCCTATAGGTGCTAGAATTGCGCATTCGATACCAGCAAGTAGATTAAAAAAATTCTTTGGCTGTTTTTTGATTGTAGTAAGCATACGCTTTTTTTTCACATTATTGGCTTAATCAAACTCTGTTTTTGGACTTTTGAATTATGACTCAGTCAACCAAATAAACTATGAACCCACACCTCTCAGCTTTACAGCCTTATCCTTTTGCAAAATTAGCGACCTTGCTATCTCAACCAAGCCAAGCGATACAGTTGCCTCATATTGCATTGTCTATTGGGGAGCCAAAGCATGCGATACCAGCGTTTGTAAAACCTTTATTAGCTGAATATGCCGATCTTCTTAGTCATTATCCACCAACAGCGGGGAGTATTGCTCTTAGGGAGGTTATGACGCAGTGGATTGAGCAACGCTATAACTTAACAGCAGGCTCTGTAAATCCTGTATCGCAGGTCATAACAGCAGCGGGCACTCGTGAAGCACTATTTGGTATAGCACAATGTACCGTTGATGCGAGTAACACTAGTGACATTAACGCGCCGATTGTGATAATGCCAAACCCCTGTTACCAAATCTATGAAGGAGCTGCTATTATTGCTGGGGCAGAACCTTATTATTTATCAACTCCAGCAGAGTCTAACTTCCTGCCAGACTATCAATCTGTACCAGAACAAATATGGCAGAGAACGCAGCTGTTATATTATTGCTCACCCGGTAATCCAGCCGGTGCTTTTCATTCCGCTGAGACTATTGAGTTTCTGATCGAGAAATCACAGAGATATAATTTTACTTTGGTTGCCGATGAGTGTTACTCTGAGATCTATACCTATGAAGATCATCCTCCTGTAGGCTTATTACAGACTTGCCTTAGTATGGGCATAACGGATTTTCATAACTGTATTGCGATGAATAGCTTGTCAAAGCGCAGTAATTTAGCAGGTCTTAGGTCAGGGTTAGTGGCTGGAGATGCAGAGATTATAAAAGCTTTTACACAGCTTAAAAGTTATCAAGGCACGGCAATGTCGCCATTAGCACAAAAGATAGCGGAGCATGCTTGGGCTGATGAGTCACATGTCATAGAGAACAGAAGCTTGTATCAGCAAAAACTGTTAAATGCCCAATCACATCTTTCTGCCGTGGAGCAGTTCACATTTCCATGGGGTGGTTTTTTTCTGTGGCTAAAGACGCCAGAGAAATTCGGAAGTGATATTGAATTTACCGCAGAGTTATTTAATCGCTACCATGTTACCGTGCTCCCTGGGCAGTATTTAGGGCGTAATGCACAAGGGCTAGCTCAGGCGGAGAATCCGGCGCAAAACTTTGTCCGAGTGGCCTTGGTTAGTGATAGTGTGCAAACCAACGAAGCGTTAGATCGACTGAATCAATTTTATATAGATATTACACGATAATACCCATTCAACTAGAAATTAGAGGAACCGTAAATGAGCGATTTACAACAGACTATTGAAGCCGCATTTGAACAGAGAGAGCAATTTTCACCTAGCTCAGCACCTAAAGAGATAGTTGATGCTGTCAATACAGCATTAGAGTCAATAGAATCTGGCAAGGCAAGAGTTGCCGAGAAGATTGATGGCGATTGGCAGGTCAATCAATGGTTGAAAAAGGCGGTTTTACTATCATTCAGATTGAACGATAACGCTGTGGTAGCAGGTGGACACACCAATTATTATGACAAAGTAGACTCAAAGTATAGTCATTATGACGAAGCAATGTTTCAAAAAGCTGGTGTTAGAGTAGTGCCTCCGGCAAATGCTCGTCGCGGTACGTTTATCGCACCTGGGGTCATTTTAATGCCCAGTTATGTCAATATCGGTGCTTATGTGGACAGTGGTACTATGGTTGATACATGGGCAACGGTAGGCTCGTGCGCACAGATCGGTAAAAATGTTCATTTATCAGGCGGCGTAGGGATCGGTGGTGTTTTAGAGCCTTTACAAGCCGGACCAACGATAATTGAAGATAATTGCTTTATCGGTGCGCGCAGTGAAGTAGTGGAAGGAGTGATTGTCGAGGAAGGTTCCGTAATCTCCATGGGTGTTTATATCGGCCAGAGCACTAAGATTTATAACCGCATGACTGGTGAAATTAGCTATGGTCGCATACCTGCTGGCTCGGTGGTTGTTTCAGGTAACCTACCGAGTGCAGATGGCTCACACTCACTTTATTGTGCAGTTATTATTAAGCAAGCAGATGCGAAGACGCGCGGCAAGGTTAGCATCAACGAATTATTGAGAGACTAAATTTGCTATGACAGAGATAACACAGCAAAACCAACATAATTCTAATACAGCAGATTTAGTCGACAAAGCGAAGCAATATCTAGTCCCCAATTACGCGCAACAACCGATTGTGCTTGATAAAGGTGATGGGATTCAAGTTGTAGATGTAGATGGCAATAACTATGTAGACTTTGCCAGCGGTATTGCTGTGACCTCATTAGGCCATAATCATCCAGCATTAAAAGCTGCATTAATCGAAGCCAGTGAGAATATCTGGCATGTTTCTAATGTTTACTACCAAAGCGCTTCAATTGAGCTTGCGGAACAGTTAGCCAAGCTCTTTGACTATCCTGTGCAAGCATTCTTTTGCAACTCTGGTGGTGAAGCGAATGAAGCGGCGATAAAAGTGGCTAGACGTTATCATTGGTTAAGGGCTGGCTCTCCCGCAGGTGCGGCCAAGCAGCATGAGATAGTTAGCTTTCGTGGCGGATTTCATGGTCGAACCTTAACCACTGTAACGGCTACTGCGCAGCCGAAGTATCATGAGGGTTTTCATCCCATGCCTTCAGGCTTTGTTTACGCTGATTATAATGATTGTAGCCAACAAAACTTGGATATTATTACTGAGTGCACAGCAGCGGTAATTTTAGAAGGAATTCAGGGCGAAGGTGGTGTTCGTGCTGCTAATCCAGAGTTTATTGCAGCAGTTCAACGGAAATGTCAACAAACAGGGGCGCTATTAATATTTGATGAAATACAAACTGGTATTTGCCGTACTGGGCAATGGTTTTCTTATCAGCATTTTACAGACGTAGTTCCTGATATTATCACAACCGCAAAAGCGCTTGGCGGGGGAATGCCTATCGGTGCTATGCTCGCTAAGCCTGAAGTCGCAGAGGCACTGAGTGTGGGTAGCCATGGTTCGACTTTTGGGGGAAATCCCATTGCATGCAGTGTTGCCACCGCAGTTATTAAGACCATGCATGACATTAATGCATGTGAAAAAGTAGCGGTAATAGAGCAAATCGTTAAGGATAGATTGACTGCGATAAATTCTAAGTTGGATATTTTTAGCGAGGTGCGGGGCATGGGCGCGATGATTGGAGCGGAGCTAAAACCTGCGTATGCCGGTAAAGCAAGTGAGATCGTCAAAATTGCAGCTCAGAGACAACTATTGGTCTTGGTGGCGGGGCCTGATGTATTGCGCCTGCAATTTCCATTAATTATTTCAGTAGAGGACCTATCAGCAGGCTTAGATTTGTTGGAAAAAGTACTGGAAAATTTTGTTCAAGCAAACTGATCCCTAGAAATATAATCAATACAATAAAGGAAATTTGTCGGTGGATTTATATCAACAAACCCTATCTTTAGCGAAAGCATTAATCGCGCAACCTTCTGTAACACCAGAGGATGGCAACTGCCAACAACAACTTATCGACATTTTGCAGCCTCTGGGCTTTGAATGTGAAACTTTAGAGTGGCAAGGGGTTAAAAACTTATGGGCAACACAACCTGGAGAGGGGGCATTATTAGTTTTCGCTGGACATACCGATGTGGTGCCTACTGGAGAACTAGGGCTTTGGAAGTATCCACCTTTTGAGCCGACAGAGATCGATGGTAAATTATATGGTCGCGGTGCTGCTGATATGAAAACAGATATTGCGGCGATGATAGTGGCAGCTAAGACTTATGTTGAGGCGAATTCACAAAGCAATGCCAGACTCGGTTTTTTAATTACCTCTGATGAAGAAGGTCCTGCCAAATTTGGCACCAAGGCAGTAATGGAAGTACTTGCCAGTAGAAATCAAAAAATTGATTATTGCGTTGTCGGTGAACCAAGTTCTAGTCTTTGGGCTGGTGATACCATAAAAAATGGTCGCAGAGGTTCTATGACCGCAGTGGTGCAGATCATTGGTAAGCAAGGTCATGTTGCCTATCCTGAGCAAGTTTTAAATCCAAATCATTTATTAGGTGCAGTTATTGAAAAGCTAGTAGCTGAACGCTGGGATGCAGGCAATGATTTCTTTCCACCGACATCATTTCAAATAACGGATATTAGCTCAGGCGTTGGTGCCGGAAATGTAGTGCCAGAAAATGCTACTTTTCAATTTAATTTTCGTTTCAACACTGAGCAGACTGTCGAAGGTATACAGCAGAGAGTTCAACAAATTTTGGATACTTGTTTGGCAAATGCAGAAGTCGAGTCGGCTGACAAATATGATGTTGATATTCAATGGACCGTTAGTGGATTGCCATTTTTAACGGGCTCAGGAGATCTAGTTGATGCAGCCAAACTAGCAGTGCAACAGGTTACAGGAAAAGCGACGACACTATCTACTAGTGGTGGTACTTCTGATGGTAGATTCATAGCACCAACAGGCACTGAAGTGATAGAAATAGGCGTATGCAATCATTCCATTCATCAAATCAATGAAAATATACAGCTTGAGGATATCCGCAATATCACGCCTATCTATCTCGCGATTATTGAAAAGCTATTTCATAAACTCTCTTCAACTGAGCAATAGGATATTAAGTCATGCTACGAAATAGAAAAGCAAAGATAGTGGCGACGGTAGGTCCTGCGTCAAATTCTGAGGAAATGCTAGAAACTTTGTATCAATCGGGTGTTGATTTATTCCGCCTTAATTTTAGTCATGGCAGCCATGAAGACAAACTTGAAGTGATTCAAAGAATACGCAAGATTGAAGAGAAATTTAATGAACCTATTGGCATTCTTGCTGATCTTCAAGGGCCAAAGTTTCGAATTGGAGAATTTGCTAATCAGACCATTTCTCTGTCTGTTGGTCAGTCTTTTGTGTTAGACAACGATGAGACTTTAGGTGATGAGTCTAGGGTATTTTTACCACATCAGGTAATATTTGATAATATTAAAATTGGTGATGATATCTTACTCAATGATGGGGTCGTCAAGCTTGAAGTTCTAGAGGTGACTGATAACAAAATTGAGACCAAGGTTATCTATGGTGAAGCGCTTAGTGATAAGAAAGGGGTTAATTTGCCCAATACACCGCTGCCATTGTCAGCTCTGACTCCAAAAGATGAAGTTGATTTGGCATTTCTGCTCAAGCAGGATATAGACTGGATTGCTTTGAGTTTTGTACAGCGTGCTGATGATATCATCATGCTGAAGTCTATTATTAAAGATCACGCAAAGGTAATGGCTAAAATTGAAAAACCATCAGCAGTAACAGGGCTTTCAGACATAGTCGAAGCTGCTGATGGGGTGATGATTGCAAGAGGAGACTTGGGCGTGGAATTGCCCAGTGAGATAATTCCAGTGATTACTAAGAAAATCATCAGGGAGTGTCGTCAACAAGGGAAGCCTGTACTGGTAGCAACGCAGATGTTAGAGTCGATGATTAACAGCCCTAAGCCGACTAGAGCCGAGGCCTCTGATGTTGCCTCCGCAATTTATGATGGTGCCGATGCGGTAATGCTCTCCGCTGAAACAGCTGCCGGAAAATACCCATTAGAAACTGTCAAAATAATGAGCTCGATTGTGAAGTCCACTGAAGAGGATCATACTTTTCAAAATAATATGGCATTGTTTTCCCCAAAGCGCACAGACAGTATAGAAGACGCCATTTGTGCCTCCTTGAGTCAAGTCACTGAACAGCTGAAAATTATATCTGCTGTGACTTATACTAGCTCAGGTCATACTAGCCTCAGAGCTGCAAGAGAAAGGCCAGATGCTGTGATCGTAAGTATTACCGAAAGTTTGAAAGTGGCGAGGCAGATGACATTAATTTGGGGAGTCTATAGTGTTCCTATTACCGATCAGCCGACTCGAGTAACAGATATTATTGCCACAGCGAATAGAATATTAACAAAGCTGGAGGTAGCTAAGTCCGGAGATAAGATAGCTATTACTGCAGGAATGCCTTTTGGCGTGCCGGGTACCACCAATTTTTTAAGAATATGTGAGTTAGATTGATTGTTTTAGTCATATATACAACTAATTTATCTTTTGAGCATTGCACAAACTTCGGAATCGTCTACAATATAGCCACTGGAGTGAACCAGTGTTTGTGAATTCACACTATAAAATTTGGAGTTTATTATGAAGCAATTAGCAATTATTGCACTAACCTCAGCAGCAGCGTTACTTGCTGGCTGTAGTTCTTCTCAGCAAGCTGCTGCGGTAGCAGAGTCTGTTGTTGATACTGTAGCAGAAGTTGTTACTACACCTGCAACTGTTGATGACTACGAAGTGATCGTAGATCCTAAGTCTGGTCAGCGCACTGTAATTGATCGTGCTACAGGTCGAGTTGTACGTTAATAATACAACTTATGAAGAAGAGCGCTTAGGCGCTCTTTTTTTTGTTTAATACTTTATACTTTCGAACAAATTTATTCTTAATAGAAATTTTTTATAACGCCTGATGTCTTCGTGATATATCCCAGTTTATTTACTCCACCGATGCTGTTGAAGAATCGTCATTCACAGACAATAGCAGCGAGTATGTTGCTCCCAGCGCCCAAAGTCAGTTATATCCGAGAGCGTATAGCCACGGAAGATATGGACTTTTTCGATGTGGATTGGTTATATCCATCAAATAACTCTAGATTGGCACAGGTGAGCGTGCCTTTATTGGTATTGCAGCATGGTCTTGAGGGTTCCTCAAATTCGGCTTATATCCGTCGTCTAGCTGACTATTTTTGTCAGAGAGGGTATCGTGTTGCTGCGGTGAATTTTCGTGGTTGTTCAGGGGAGAATAACAAGAGAAATTACAGTTACCATGCAGGGTTTTATTCGGATCTTAAGGCTTTAGTTGAGAGAGAGCATGCAGCTGATCCAGCTGTGAAGATTTCAGTGATCGGCATATCTTTGGGCGGTAGCTGCTTGCTCGCTTTAGCAGAGCATATTCAACC